>JAUWLT010000213.1 GCA_030613515.1 Desulfobulbaceae bacterium | reverse complement strand
CTGCTGAGCGTATTGATGTACAGTCGCTGATCCACAATCCCGACGGTATTCCGGCCGTGGTAGCCCTGCGCACTTTTTCCAAGGCCTTTGGTCTTGCTGGATTACGGGTGGGGTTTGGTATTATGCACGCTGATATCGCCTCTCTGCTGCAAAGGGTCCGGCAGCCTTTTAACATCAATCTTCCAGCTCAGGTGGGTGCATTGGCAGCCCTGGGGGACCAGCAACATTATGACAAAACCTTGAACGGCACCAGGGAAGGCTTGCACTGGTTGACCGAACAGGTGCAAGCCCTTGGCTGCAAACCGTATCCATCTTACACTAATTTTTTTCTAATTGATGTGCAGGGGGACGCGACAATCCTGTATGAGGCCATGCTGCACAAAGGGGTAATTGTCCGCTCCATGAAAGCCTATGGTTATCCTGATTATATTCGCATCACTGTGGGCACGGAGGCTGAAAACACCCGTTTTATCAACGCCCTGAAAGAGTGTCTGCAGGAGCTTTCCTATGTCTAAGCAGACGCGTAGTCGTACCGGGCTTCGAGTGGTGACCATTGACGGGCCGTCCGGGGGGGGCAAATCCACGGTCAGCCGCAAGGTGGCAGCGGAACTGGGATACACCTACCTGGACACCGGCGCCATGTACCGTGCGGTCGCCTTTGGATGTGAACAGGCCGGGGTGGATGTGGAAAACGAAACCGCTGTAGTAGCCCTGCTTGATAAGCTCCATATTAAACTGCTGCCGGCTGCATCGGGAGGGGATGATGTGCGTGTTTTCTTAAATGGTGAGGATATCAGCACGGCCGTTCGCACCCCTGAAATGGGTATGCTGGCCTCAAAAGTGTCTGCTTTTCAACCGGTGCGGTCAAAGTTGACGGCCATGCAGCAGGAGATGGGAGAGAGTGGCAACCTTGTTGCCGAGGGCAGAGACACCGGCACAATTGTTTTCCCGGATGCGCTCTGGAAATTTTATCTTGATGCGGCCCCGGAAGAGCGGGCCCGGCGCAGGGTGGAACAGTTGCGGCAAAAAGGACAGCAGGTGGATGAGGGCGCGCTTCTGGCCCAGATTATCAAGCGTGATCAGGATGACCGGGAGCGTACAATAGCACCGCTTACCAAGGCAGAGGATGCTGTGCTGATAGACTCGTCAAGGTTGAGCGCAGACGAGGTGGTTGCACGGATGCTTAAGGTTATCAGGAAACAAAAAAAGCGGTATCACCCCCCTCCAGGAATGATACCACTTTTGTAAACAGCCGCCCGAAACGTTGAACTCAGTCTATGTCTTCCATGGGCTTACCGCAACAGACCGGTATCGAGTCACCCGACTTGAGGTGTGCGTACTTGTTGCAGACCCTGCAGACCACGGTACACTCCTTTGTTACTTGATCATCAGTGTACACAGTCTTGGCCGGAACGCCTTCGATAATGAAGCGGGCAACATTACTCTTGGTGGGAATGTACTCGCCAATGGGTTCCATCCGCTTGTTATCGGCTATGCAGTCCACCATAACCCTCCACAGGGTTTCCATATCAGCGGTTTCCTGGGGATTTTCCAGGGTGAACTCGACAATCTTTTTATCAATTAAAATTTTCATAAGACAGCTCCTCTTGTTCAGGGTTGATATTTGTCCTCGTCATTTACCGGGCCGGCAACAGGGTTGATTGTAACATTAGATAACCGACGTAACCTCTTTTCCTGCCTTTATATCATTTAGAGCCTGGCCGACGGTTTTGCCGAGCTCAACACATTCTTTCAAATGGGTGTGCTCAGGCACATATTGAACCTTGAGCCCCTCGTGTACCATGGTGAATTTCATCTCACCCATGGACTTGTTCATCAACTTGACCGCCTCGCCGGACCAGCCGTAAGAGCCGAAGGCAGCGCCGATTTTATTGGTGGGCCTTAAACCCCGCATATACATGAGAAAACCGGCCATCCTGGGCAGCAGGCCGTTGTTCAGGGTTGGACAGCCCAGGATAATGGCACTTGCCTCCAGCACATCACTCATGACATCACTGCGGTGGTTGACCTGCAGGTTGAGCATCTTGTAGCTGATCCCCTTGTCCTGTAAACCGTCGGCAACCGCGTGAGCCATCATCTCAGTAGAATGCCACATGGTATCGTAAATAACCAGGGCGTTACCCTTGCCCTCGTGTACGCACCAGCGGGAGTAGGCGTCAATGATTTTACCTGGATTAGCGCGCCATATTACCCCATGGTCCGGAGCAATCATCTTGATCGGCAGGTTCATTTCTGCAACCTTGGCGATCAGTTTTTTGACCAGCGGCGAGTACAGGGTCAGGATGTTGGCATAGTACTTGGTCGCCTCAAACATCAATACATCCTGGTTGACCTCATCGTCAAAACGCTCACTGGTGGCCAGATGCTCACCGAATGCGTCACTTGAGAAGAGAATCTGGTCTTCCTTGATATAGGTAAACATGGAATCCGGCCAGTGCAGCATCCGTGTTTCCAGGAAGTTCAGGGTCTTTTCGCCCAGGCTCATCTCCTCGCCCGGAGTTACGATATGGTAGGGCCAGTCTTCCTGATGAAAATGTTTGAGCAATGCCTTGTGGCCCATCTTGGAGCAGATAACCTTTTCCGGCTCAATTTCTTTCATCACCTCGGGCAGGGAACCTGAATGGTCCATCTCCACGTGGTTGACAACAAGGTAGTCGATTTTTTTCGGATCGATTATGTTATGGATCCGGTGCATGAGATCGCTTCGGTGTCCGGCTTTGACCGTGTCGATCAGGGTGACCTTCTCATCAATGATCAGGTAGGCGTTATAGGTGGTTCCCCGGTTGGTGGAGTAGCCGTGAAAATCCCTGGTCAACCAGTCTACGGCACCGACCCAGTATACATTTTTGCTCAGCTCGATAGGTTGCACTGTTCAGTCCTCCTGTTGAAATGTATAAATAATATTGATAAATGGTATGTAAATGTGCTCGTTCCAAAGGCTGAATTGCAACATCACCATCAAAGCCAAGCGCTTCAGATATTGCCGTTCCCGGTAGAGATGAGGATCAACCCTTGGTTCCTTAAAATGTCAGGATGGTAAACCCTTTCCCGATGTAGTCGGATATGGCAGGGTGCCCGGACATATCGCCGATCAGTTCAACGCCCTCTTTCTCAATGGCTGCAGCAACACCAAGTTTAGTGGAGCAGGCACGGCAGGCACCGATGAGCAGGTTTTTTTCTCGGACTTTGCTGTATAATCGGTTGAGAAAATGTTCCGGTCGTGCCATTTCCGGGATCAGCTTTACCGCATCACCCTCGATAACAATTTTTCCTTCCATGCCTTTTTCTGCCATATCAAGGGCGTTTAAGAGCACATGAATAAAGCACATGGGATCGCCCCGGAAGGCAAAAAATACTGTTTTGTTCATTTAACTCTCCATTGATCTACCATGAATTTCTGTCTGTTGAAAGTTGAAAATATCGGAAAGGAATTCGGCCTGGATACCGGAGTCCCCGCACTGTGGCAGAATCAGCTTGCAACAACCAGAAAAAATCCTTCCGGCCACGGGGACCGGAAGGATGAAACTTACACAAGTTGGGAGTTACGCCTCTTCGAATTCTTCTTTGTCGGCACCGCAGACCGGGCAGATCCAGTCCTCAGGTACATCTTCCCAGGCAGTTCCCGGCTTAACGCCGTTTGCGGGGTCACCCGCCTCCGGGTCATACACGTATCCGCAGATAAGACATCTATATTTTTTCATAGCACTTTCCTTAGTAATTGTTTCGGATTTGTTATCTGTTGCCGAGCCCATGTTTTCTTCCATCACAGATCCTGGTCCGGCTAACGGTTTAAATGCCGCTTTTGTCGCCCCGCAGACGGGACAGCGCCACTCATCGGGAATATCTTTAAAAGCGGTCCCCTTTTTGATTTTGCCTTTTCGTTCACCTTTGTCAGGATTATAAATATATCCACAATTTACGGTCTGGCACTGGTACATTTCTTCCGGCTGAGACATTTTTTTCTCCACCATCAGGGTCAAATTCCATCTGCAGTTGTAGACCCGGGTCCGGCAAGGGGGCGGAATGGTTTACGACCGGCGCCGCAGTTAGGGCAGCGCCGGTCACCGAGAAAATCGTCAACGGCCACACCTTTGGGGATTCTTCCACCCCGGTTGGGGTCGTAAATGTATCCGCAGTCAATGGTCTGACATTGATACATATCCTCGTAAGCCGTCACAGGCACCCCATCTTCACACAGGTAAGCGAGCTTGAGAGACTCCGATTATTCCCGCTTGCAGAGAGGAGGCTATAGCCAACGGGAGCAGGTAAGCGCAGACTCCGAGTGTGTAAATCTGTGGCCCCTGTGCCAACTTACAGTTCGGAGGTATATGATATCGCAAAGTTATACATACTGTGTGATTGATTACATATCCTCCGGGCCATTATCAGGCGGCCTTCCAGGTACCGTGCAGGTTGCAGTAAGCCCGGACAGTGACATCGGCAGCATCAATGCAGCAGAAAAAGGCCCCTGGGGCGTCGCCGGGCTTCAGGTTCCGGCGATACACCTTGCCGTCGGCAGCCAGCTCAATCCACTCGATCCA
>JAUWLT010000241.1 GCA_030613515.1 Desulfobulbaceae bacterium | reverse complement strand
AAAACTGATGGAGTGCATCTGGAAAGACTGTATCGGCAACCCCGGATTTTTTCCACAACCACTGGAGTGCAACAATGCCATTGCATAACATCCCGGCAGTTATTGTTTTATTCATCGTCATGGGCCTGTATCCTGTTGTTGCCGATGCTAAGGATTCCGTAACCTGGATGGAGGCCATAGCCCCACCTTTTTTCATCCATGAGGGCGAAAATAAGGGACAGGGATACGAGGATGTGGTCACGGATATCCTGAAAGAAAATCTTTCCGAGTACACACACGAGGAGATGACGGCTAATATTTCGCGCCATTATTACAACTTCAAGCAGGGTCAGAAGGTCTGTAATGTCGGTCTGTATAAAACTCCGGAGAGAGAAGAATTTCTCTATTTTTCAACTCCCAGTTTTTTTACTCTGCCTACGGTGCTCGTTATCAAGAAGGGCAAGTTTGCAGATTTCGACAACTCCAAAAGCGTTCGACTTGATTCTCTACTCAAGGAGGGGAAATTGGTCATTGGCAGGGCAACAAATCGTTCCTATGGCAAATATGTTGATGCAATTCTAAACAAATACAAAGGTCGGGACAATATTTTTGTTTTTGAAGGGGAAGAGCTTTCCCAGAATTTTTTCCAGATGCTCAAGCTGGATCGTCTTGATGCACTGATAAGTCTGCCGGAAGAGGCCATCTATCAGGCGGAAAAGCTAGGCATTAAGGATGAGATCATGACACTGACTATAGAAGAAAATCAGGTCGGTTATGAATCATGGCTCAGTTATGTGGGCTGTTCTAAAACGGAATGGGGCAAAAAAATTATTGAGAATATCGATCAAATACTCCTTGTGCAAAGACCCACAAAAAAATATCGCGAGGCCTATGAAAGATGGTTGGACGAGAGCAGCCTGGAGAACTACCGGATACTATATGACAAGGTATTTTTACAGGGTTCGACACCTGCCAAATAGAATCATGTATCTTCTGTAGTAATTTCCGCAACAAACCCACCCGCTGAGCTGAGTCCGCAAAAGTCAATAGTATCGTTCAATTGAAATAAGGGAAAAGGCGGAGGAACAGAGGTGCCGCTACCTGTCTCCTCTTGTTCCCTCTTCTCTCTTCCCTATTCCCTGTTTTGCCAATATTACATTCGTGCAATGGTCCTTGACGCTTTTTATGCTGCGTATAATTGTATGTAGTATTGGCAAGAGGAAGATGCCCCTTGCCGCCACCATTCACATAACTATGGAATTTTTATCATGAGACGGAAACACCATTATCAAAAACTGTTGATTATAGCGGCCTTTTTTTTCTGCTTTTTCTTAACAACGGTTCATCCTGTAACAGCGACGCAGGATGACAATATCGCCCTGCTGGACCGCTCTGCCAAGGCATTCAGTTCAGTGGTTAAAAAGGCCGGTCCGGCAGTAGTTTATATCGGTGTGGAAAAGATGGCTAATAGTTTTGGCGGTCAAGGGCAAGGGGGCGGCCAGGACCCGTTTGGCATGTTTAACGATCCGTTTTTCCAGCGGTTTTTTGGAAAACAGTTTCAACACCCCGGGATGCAGCCTCGACAATTCAAGCAGCGCGGCGCCGGGTCCGGCTTTATTATTTCTCCGGACGGCCTGATCCTGACCAACAATCATCTGGTTGAAGATGCCGATACCATCAAGGTCAGACTGGCCGATGAGCGCGAGTTCACGGCCAAGATGATCGGTACCGACCCCCAATCCGACGTGGCCTTGATCAAAATCGATGGCACGAATCTTCCCACCCTGCCCCTGGGTGATTCCAACAAACTGGAAGTCGGGGAATGGGTAATTGCAATCGGCAGTCCCTTTGAACTGAGTCAGACTGTGACCGTGGGTGTGGTCTCTGCCAAAGGACGGTCCAGGATGGGAATCAATGACTATGAAAATTTTATCCAGACCGATGCGGCCATCAATCCGGGCAACTCCGGCGGTCCCCTGCTCAATATCCATGGCGAAGCCGTGGGCATTAACACGGCTATTTTCTCCCGCAGCGGCGGTTACATGGGTATCAGCTTTGCCATCCCGATCAACATGGCCAAAAGTATAAAAAATCAGTTACAAAAAGATGGCAAGGTCACCCGCGGCTGGCTGGGTGTAGTCATTCAGGATGTGAACGAAGACCTGGCCCGGTCCTTTGATCTGGACAAGGCCGAAGGAATTCTCATTGCCGAGGTAGGTGAAAATTCCCCGGCCCAAAAGGCTGGTCTCAAACAGGGCGATGTCATCCTCTCCCTAAACGGAACGAAACTGGACGATGTATCAAACCTGCGCAACCGTATCGCCCTGACCCCGCCGGACAGTAAAGTCACCCTGCAGCTCATCCGTGATGGTCACACGAAGAACATAGATGTTATAATCGGTGAGCAACCATCTGATTTGAGCCGGGCAGCAAGGGGAAGGGGCCACGGATCCCTGTTTGAAAAGATGGGCATGTCTCTGCAGGATCTGACTCCTGAACTTGCAGAACAGTTTGGCTACACCAGGGGACAGGGTGTACTCATTGCCGAAGTTACACCGGACAGCCCGGCAGCTCGTGTCGGCATGCAGCCGGGTCAGTTAATCGAAGAAGTGAACAAGGTACGTGTCCATAATCTGGTTGAGCTGAAAAAAGCGCTCAAGCAAGCCCGGAATCCCAAGCAGATCCTGTTGCGGGTACGGGCCGGTGAGTTCAGCCAGTATGTAGTACTGCGTACGGAATAGCAAGCACCCCTGCAGTCAATTTTTCCTGCTCTTTTAACCCGACAGGCAGGCGCCGGGAAACCGGTGCCTGTTGTTTTATGCCTGATTCTTTGCATGATCTCACTGCCACCATCTGCAAATTTGCCGATGAACGCGACTGGGAACAGTTTCACAGTCCCAAGAACCTGTCCATGGCACTTATTGTCGAGGCCGGTGAACTGGTTGAACATTTCCAGTGGCTGAGTCGGAAACAAAGCCGTGAACTTGATGATGAACAGCGCCGGGATGTTGCCCTGGAGATGGCGGATGTACTCATCTACCTGGTGCGCATGGCTGAGCGGCTGGACATTGACCTGTTGGAAGCGGCCGGAAAAAAAATGGCACTTAATGCTGAAAAATATCCGGCTGACAGATCCCGCAGCCGTGCTGACAAATACACAAGGTATCAGCAAGACCCATGACGGCAGCTACCAGACAAGCCGTCTCCTTTTTCCTGCCCGAACTGGAAATTGCCAGCCTGGAACCGCTGGGCGACGGTAATGTGAACGACACCTGGCTTGTCGTTTCAGTACCGGGAGAAAAATACGTTCTCCAGCGGCTTAACCCATATGTTTTCCCAGATCCCGGCCTGGTGCAGGACAACCTGTGCACCATAACCCGCCATCTGCAGGCCAGGCTTAACCAGACCGACGCAGACTTTACGGTTTTGAAGGTTCTCAGTAATACCGACGGAGCCCACAGTTATATCGACCACGATGGCGCATGGTGGCGCCTTCTCTCCTATATCGATGATGCACAATCCCTGAACACTGTTTCCACGGCTGACCAGGCCCGGGAAATCGGACGTACCCTGGGCTTGTTTCACCAGCTCACCTCCTCCCTGCCCCCCTCATCTCTTGCCGACCCCCTGCCCGGGTTTCATAATACCCCACTCTACCTTGAACTCTATGACGCGCTGCTGCCGACTGCTCAGGACTGCGCAGCAGACTGCCGGGGTTTTATAGATGAGCGCAGACAGGATGTATCCCTGCTTGAGAATGCTCGAAAGCAGAGAACTGTCCGGCAGCAGGTTATCCATGGTGATCCCAAGGTGGC
>JAUWLT010000232.1 GCA_030613515.1 Desulfobulbaceae bacterium | reverse complement strand
AATGATGAGACGCCGCTGCACGTGAAGCGGATGGAGCGGTTTGTCGACCAGGTTGATGTCTACCCGGTGTCCTGTGAACGGTTGTGTTCCGGGCGCAGTGATAAACAGTGGCTTGATGCAGTACTTTCCGGTGGAGCGCGTATCGTCCAGTTGCGTGACAAGGATTCTGAAGATCGGCAGCTGCTTGCCAAGGCCCGTTATTTTCGTGAACAGACCCGCAGGGCAGGAGCCCTGTTTTTAGTCAATGACCGGGTGGATATTGCCATGCTTGCAGATGCTGACGGCCTGCACGTCGGGCAGAAAGATTTATCTGCCGAGGAGCTGCGCCGACTGGTGCCGGATATGATTATCGGGGTATCGTGCAATTCCGAGGACCAGGCACGCGAGCTTGGCCGGCTGGAACAGCGGGGACTGCTTGCAGCATCCTATTACAACATCGGACCGATCTACCGGACCGGGACCAAGGAGGGGCTTACCGGCTTTATCGGCCCGGAGGCTATTAATCGTTTTTCTCGTCACTGCAGCCTGCCTTTTACAGTCATGGGCGGCATAAAACCGGCACACATTTCGGAATTGGTGTCAGGTGGCGCTCGCCGCATCGCGGTGGTGACGGCAATAAGTCAACAAGTTGACATGGTTCTGGCAACCCGGCAGTTGAGTCGAGAGATCCGCGCCGCTATGGGAGAGCACAATGGATGAGCTACGAGAAAAACGGCACCATATCCGCAAGCTGATGCAGTACGCCGTGCCGGAGGAACAACTTGACCCGGCCCTGGATCTGCTGGTCATCTTTCGCGACGATCGCATCGCCCTCATGGTGCTGCAGGAGTTTTACAGTTACCTGCCCGACGCAGAAGAGGACTGGATTAAAGAGCTGCGCCTGGTGGGCAGGCAGGGAGGTATTTTTCTGGTTACAGCTGTGACGTTTGGCGACGCCTACCTGTACCTGGTGTCTCATGAGGGCATAGAGTTTCACGGCAGCCTGTTTGAGGGCTACCTTGATAATCAGCTGCTGGATTTTTTTGGCTTTGAGTCCAGTGCCGGCTTTAAGGAAGCTGGCCAAAATCCGGAAAATTTTCCTGTCTATCAACCGTTGCAGGGAGATCTTGATGTCTGTCCTGCCTGCCATGCGGCAACGGGTGAGGTACATGAACTTGGCTGCCCGGTGGAAATCTGCCCCTGGTGCGGTGGCCAACTGATCCACTGTAACTGTCGTTTTGAACAACTTGAAACAGACGAGATTGCGGATGAGCAGGATCTTGTCCGCCTTGAAGAACTGCTTGAGCAGAAGGGCAGGATCGTCTATTCTCCTGAACAGAGGCCGAATTATGCCGATGAAGGGCCGGGTATAGTGCAGCAGTAACATTGATGTCTTGATGATAGCCCGCCTTGGTTTTACAGTGAAAGAGCTGCTTGGAGGTCTGGATTGGTGGAAGCGTGACGTCTACCCCACAGAAGGAACCGGTTCCTCCGGAGAACACGTGCCTTCCTGCGGTTGCTGAACCGTTAGGCGTCAGGGAGCAGTGTTAACAATATGAGAATGAATGTGTGCGCTGTCTGATAAGGCTCGGTCTTGAGATGAACAAGGATTTATGCAGGAAATTTTTATGATAGAGAAATCTCAATCTTTGACCGGTGGGGCAGGTTTTTTTAAGACTCTTTTTGATCATTCCCCCTATGCCATGCGGATTTTCAGTTCTGATGGACTTGTCGTCAAGAATAATGATGCCTGGGAAGTATTCTGGGATGCATCTCGTTCCGGCTCGGTTGACCGGTACAACATATTTAAGGATAAACAGGCCCAGCGGGTTGGTTTGACCTCATCCTTTAAGCAGGCTCTTGCCGGGATAAGCAACAGCCTGCGGGATGTGGAATATGATCCGGTGCTTACCGGTCTTACTGGCCGGAAACGATTTCTCCATGTTCGCATGCTGCCCCTGGAGCAGGTTGACGGTGAGATTGACGGTATTGTCTGCATTCTGGAGGATAACACCGAGCAAAGGTTGTTTGAACAGGAGCGGTGCCGTTCTCAGGAACGGCTTGAGGAGGAGGTAAATGTCCGGACAAAACACCTTGAGGCGCTGCTGCAGTTTTCAACCGAGCTTTCAGCCCTGGGAGAGCTGAAGACCATATATGAATTTGTTACCTTATGGACAAAAAGTTTGCTCAAGTTTGATTATTCGACTCTGTTTGTCCTCTCTGAAGAAACGGAGCAGTTGGTCATGGAGGAAACTATCGGTTTTCCCCGTTCCATGGTCGGCTCTTTCTCTCTTTTTCAGGACCAGGGGCTGCCTACCCTGGTTGCCCGTGACCGTAAAGTAGCAGTGGTTGAAGATTTTCAAACAGAAAGTAGATTTACCATACCTGATATAGTAGATTTACCATACCTGATATCATTGTTGAGCACGAGTTGACTTCTTCCCTGGCCGTACCGATGTTGAATAAAAATGAGCTGATCGGCGTGCTCATTGGCCATACCCGTGCCAAAAGGGTTTTTTCCGACAGTGACATATCTCTGTACCAGAATGTTGCCAACCAGGCGGCAGTGGCAATTGTCAACAGCGTAAACCTGCGAGCCCTTCAGCGTTCAGAGGAGCGATTCAGGCATCTTTTTGAGAGCGCCGATGATGCTATTTATCTGGTTGATGCAAAAAGCTTTCGTATCGTTGACTGTAATCAAAAGGCGTTAGAGCTTGACGGCTACAGCCGCAATGAAATAACAGCAATGAGAATGTTTGAGTTGTATCCTCTGGAAGAGCGGGAACTGCTCGATCACAGGCATGATGAGGTGTTGCGGAAAGGATCATATACAACCGTTGCCAGTCACCACCATGTACGAAAGGACTCCACTTGGGTACCTGTTGAGATAAGTTCCTCGTTGGCGGAAATCGGTGGCTGGAAGTTGATCATCAATATTGTTCGGGATGTTTCAAGTCGAAAAGCCCTTGAACAGGAGCGGGAAGAGACTGCTGCAAAATTACGACGTGCAAACAGAATGGAGGCCCTCGGGCTCATGGCCGGCGGTGTTGCCCATGATTTGAATAATATTCTGTCCGGGATTATCAGCTATCCGGAACTGATGATGATGAAGCTGCCGGCAGACAGCCCTGTCCGTGCCGACCTGCAGAAGGTAATGGAATCCGGTCAGCGTGCTGCATGCGTTGTGGCCGACCTTCTCACCGTTGCCCGTGGCGCGGCAACGGTAAAAGAGATCGCCTGTCTTAATGAATTGATAAGCAACTACATGACATCACCGGAGTTTCATGAGTTGATGTCCCTGCACCCAGAGGTGGATTTTGTCCCCAGGCTGGCACCTGGTGTGCAGAATATCCTGTGTTCTCCCATTCACATACAAAAAGTGCTTTTTAATCTGGTTAACAATGCTGCCGAGTCTATTGACGGGACCGGGCAGGTGGAAATTAGAACCTGTATGCGGTCGATCAGCCAAGACGCCAGCCAGGGACCGCCAACAGGAGAATATACAGTCCTAAGCATATGAGATACAGGCCACGGAATTTCACGACACGACCTGGAGCATATTTTTGATCCTTTTTATACAACAAAAAAAATGGGTAGGAGTGGGACCGGACTCGGCCTGGCCGTGGTCTGGAACACCATCAAGGATCATGACGGTTTTATTACTGTTGACAGTGATGACAGGGAGACAGCATTTACTGCATACCTGCCAATCAGTGATCATGACGAATCCTGCAAAAAATCGAATCAGGGTGATTCTCTTGCCGGCTTGTATGGAAAAGGAACAATCCTTGTTGTTGATGATGAGCAGATACAGCGTGAAATCGTTGAAAAGATATTAACAAGTCTGGGCTATGAGATGACAACGGTCAGCAGCGGCGAAGAGGCAATTTCCTTTTTAGAGAAAAATACGGTTGATCTTGTCCTGCTGGATATGCTCATGGAACCGGGAATCAACGGCAGACAGACCTATGAGCAGATTAGTGCTATCCGCCCCGGCCAGAAGGCCATCGTGGTTAGCGGCTACTCGGAAAGCGACGATATAAAACAGCTGGTGAAATTAGGTA
>JAUWLT010000142.1 GCA_030613515.1 Desulfobulbaceae bacterium | reverse complement strand
TACAGGAATTCGGTCGTGCTACACAGTCGTTGAGATAAATTTCGCCGATCATGGTCTCCACCACTTCAAGCAGGGTTATCTGCGCTGGATCCTTGGCCAGCACAAAGCCTCCTCGGGCACCCTGTCGTATTTCGATGAAGTTTGCCCGGGCCAGATCCTGGGCAATCTTAGCCAGGAAATGAGTCGGGATGTTCGCCTTGGCGGCAATTTCCTGGCGGCTGGTCAAAACACCACGCCCCCGGGTCGACAGGTAGACCATGCACCGGATGGCGTATTCAGCTGCCCGTGTCAGTCGCATAAGATAAAGAACGGTTCAAGGTTAGGGGCGCAAGGTTTTCATTCCCCGACTTCGGTGGTTTTATCGTGTTCCCACAGTGCGTCGAATTGGACTGTGCGGAATACAAAAAGAATATTTCGACCATATTGATAAATAATATAATTTATATCCTGCATTGGCTGGCCGGAGCTTGATGATAATCTATCCGGCAAGTACTCCTGATGGTGTGAGGATATATGGCCACACCATCAGAAATTCAGAGAATTGCCTAATACAACTCTTCGGCCTCAGGGCCTGTTACTTCTGCAACCGTCATCTTCTTTTTATCCAGAGCCCACCAGACATAGGCGACATAGGCCAGCACAAACGGAATGGCAAGGGCTACCCAGGTCATGGTCTGTAGAGTATACATGCTCGATGATGCGTTATGGATGGTCAGGCTGGATTGCAGGTCCACCTTGGAGGGGTAAAAGGCGGTGTTGTTGAAACCTGCAAGGCCGAAGATGGTCAAACCCACCAGAACCGTACCAAGGCCGGATGACCAGATACCGCATTTTGCCTTGGTTTTTGCCGTCAGCATGACACCGGTAATAACAAGGATGAGACCAAGCACCAGGGAAATCGCCAGGGCGGGGACTTGTACCAGGTTGAGGAGGTATTTCCAGCTCTGGCGGAAAATTTCTCCCTGCTCGTTAACAGCATAGCCGCTCATGGGAAGGATTTGCAGCAGGAACCAGCCCAGGAAAGGCAGACTGTAGGTAAAATTCTTAAATGCAGCCTCACGCAGTCGTTCTTCAAGTTCTTCTGCGCCTTTGAAGTCAATATTGTTGACCAGGTACATGGCACCCAGGGCCCGGGCATTAAAGACAAGAAAAAGGCCGACAGAGAGGTTGAACAGGGAAAATGCAGCCTCCAGGCCGCGCAGGGAGCTGGTCCAGGTGACAAAGTTGTAACTGCTTAAGACAAAATTTGAACCGGGGAAAAAGGTGCCGACCGCAGCTCCAATGAGCAGGACCCCCACGGAACCATTAATAAAGAGAAAGGTTTCAAATACCTTTGCGCCCAGTATATTGTTTGGTTTTTTACGATACTCGTAACTGACCGCCTGAATGATAAAGGTGAACAGAATCAGGACCCATACCCAGTAGGCTCCGCCAAACGAGGTTGCATAGAACTTGGGAAATGCGGCAAAGAGCGCTCCACCAAATGTGACCAGAGTGGTAAAGGTCAGCTCCCATTTTTTGCCTAGAGAGTTAATGACCATTGACTTTTCCACTTCCGTCTTTGCAACCTGCCAAAGCAGAGTCTGCCCGCCCTGAACAAAGAAGAGAAAGATCAAGAGGGAGCCGAGAAGGGAGCAGAGGAACCACCAGAGTCCCTGCAGTTGAGCATGTGTTGCGGTTTCGATCCAGTAGGCAATCATCGGGAATGTCCTCAGGGGTTAATGGTAGCTGGTAGCGAAAAAACTGAAACTCAAAAAAATATGCAAGCGACACAAACAAAGAGATAAAAGATATTTATAATCCTATATTAAAAAGAGACATTGTTGTCAATGAAAAATTGTAACTATTTAGGTTGTACTCCATAGTTGGCAAAACCACTGCTCCGTAACTGTTCAAGGAGTGCCTCATATTCGGAGTCTTCGCTTACCTCTTTGCCCATTTGGGCCTTC
Source organism: Desulfobulbaceae bacterium (assembly GCA_030613515.1). Classification (GTDB taxonomy): domain Bacteria; phylum Desulfobacterota; class Desulfobulbia; order Desulfobulbales; family Desulfobulbaceae; genus Desulfobulbus_C. The sequence goes on along the minus strand of JAUWLT010000142.1, from coordinate 5,030 downwards.
TCGAATAGCACAAGTATGCTTCAAAGTCCCAGGTAAGCGAAGACTCCGTTGGTGCTCCTGAATAGTTACGAAAAATCTTATTATAGTTGTGGTCAAAAACCCGGCCGCATTGTGAGTCCACTGTCACGATTTGCAGGTTTTTCGGGTAAATAACTGCTGAAAAATTTCCTGAAAACCCTGAAATAATTCTGTTATAAAAATTGCGTATTCCAGTTATAACCAACCGTGTTTAAGATATGAACATACTGGAATCCTTGAGAAAATTCTTGTCTATGATATTATAGGCTTGTACGGGCAAAAATTAGCGGGAGGGTTTGCTTTTTTGTTTGGCAAATAAGGGGTTCTGACTTAAAGTTACATAATATCACAATTATTCAGTTCCTCCTTCCAGTGAGAAATATGCTGTGCCCGGTGGGAGATTTGGTTTGGAACTGAGAACAATGATGAAGTGAGCGTGCAGAGGGAAAATAAATGAACAACGAGATGTCCCGTGCGATTGATAAAAATTTACGTGCTGCTTTAGCAGGCCTTGAGATGGAAATATCAGATTCTGTGATGGAGGATTTGCTGGCCGCCATTGCCAATCATATACAGGAAGATAGTGATGACAGTGCAGCGAGTTTGCTGCTGCTGGCCATGGATTCCGTTGTCAGGTATGTGGATACCCTGCGAGTCCGTTCTAATCCTGTTGCATTCATCCTGATTGATGAGCTGTGGCAGGCTTATGAACGTATTCTTACCGGTAAGCAGGGTGAGAAGGAACGCCGGGAGTTTGCCTTAGGCAAAATGAAAAAAGTGCTGGATTGGCAGCACCGGTGCCTGGTTGATGGGGCCGGCGAGCAGCCGGTGAATAAAGTCGCCGGCAATAATCTACCTCCAGCGGTGGCTGAACTGGTGCAGCAGGAAATTGCAGAGACCGGCAGCTTGATTCAGCAGGAACTGGCTGCCTTGAAACAAGTGGCCGGAGCGGTTTCCGCGGCAAATTCTCGTCAAGCTGACCTGGAGCAGCATGTTTCTTCTGCTATTGTAGACCAGTTCAGCAGCCTGCAGGAAATCATGGACCAGGAGATCAGCAAACTGCGGCAGGAACTGCAGCTGGGTTCTTGACAGGCCTAGGCTGACAGGTTTACCCCTTTCTGAAGATCATGACAGCAAAAGAACAACTGCTCTTTGTCTGCAGCAGCTGCGGCTATGAGAGCCGAAAATGGCTGGGACGCTGTCTGGACTGCGGTGAGTGGGACAGCCTGAAGCAGCAGAAAAAGCAGAAAATCCGTGTGGGAAGGACTGTGGCAGAGGTCCATCCCCTGGCCGGTGAGGGCGGTGACGAGCTGGTGCGGCTGGTTACCGGTATCAGTGAACTGGATCGGGTCCTGGGTGGCGGCATTGTGCCTGGTTCCATGGTACTGATCGGCGGTGATCCCGGCATCGGCAAATCAACGCTCATCCTGCAGCTGCTGGCCGCCCTGGCCGGACAGGAGCACAAGGTGCTCTATGTGACCGGTGAAGAATCGGTTGCACAGATACGCATGCGGGCGGATCGGCTGGCAGTGAAGAGCAAGCATATCTATCTTGCCACAGAAAATTCCGTACAGGCCATTATCGGGTTGGCCGATGAGGTTAAACCCGCCTTCCTGGCTGTTGATTCCATCCAGACAATGTACAGTGAAGAAGTGGGTTCCGCTCCCGGTTCCGTTACCCAGGTGCGGGAATCAACTTCTCTGTTGGTGACCCTGGCCAAAAGCACCGGCCTGCCCCTTATCCTTGTCGGCCATGTAACCAAAGACGGTGCTATTGCCGGTCCCCGGGTACTGGAACACATGGTGGATACGGTGCTCTACTTTGAGGGTGATCGCGGCCAGGTGTTCAGGGTGCTGCGTACAGTCAAGAACCGGTTTGGATCCACCAACGAGATCGGCGTTTTTGAGATGAAAGAGAGCGGGCTTGCCGAAGTGGACAATCCCTCTGCCCTGTTTTTGGCCGAGCGCCCGGTGAACGTGCCCGGCTCAGTAGTTATGCCCAGTGTAGAGGGAACCCGGCCTATACTGGTGGAGGTACAGGCCCTGGTCAGTCCGTCCAGCCTGGGAACGGCACGACGGACGGCAATAGGTGCCGATCCCCAGCGGCTGGCATTGCTCACCGCGGTGCTGGAAAAAAAAATCGGGGTTACTCTGTTTGACCATGATATCTTTTTAAATATCGTCGGCGGCATTCGTATTGATGAACCGGCCCTGGATCTGGGTGTCATCGTGGCCCTGCTCTCCAGCCTGTATGAAAAGGTTGTTGATCCCACCACCGTAGTCTGCGGAGAGGTGGGGCTGGCCGGAGAAATACGGGGCGTTGGCCAGATGGAGATGCGGTTGCGCGAGGCCCAGCGGCTGGGCTTTAAAACCTTTCTCATGCCTGAGTCCAGCAAGCGTCAGTTAGAGGCAGGGTCTTCCCTTGGAATCCAGATCCACTCCGTACGCACGGTCCATGATGTGGTCGAGTGCCTTTTTGTAGAATAAAGTCCTTGTTTCGCTATCCGACAGGAAGTACAATTATTAAGAATTAGAATTGTTACTGAACAGTGAATAGAAATGGATCAACACTAACTCGGAAAAAACGTGACGGTTCTGCGTAAGGCAACCGCTACACAAAATCCGTGTGCAGCAAGGTCCATCCGCAGTTCTATTCTACACCGTAACCCGGCATAACCACTACTAAAGGTTTCTTATGGATTTTAAAGAACATTTTGAACGCTCATGGAAGATTTTTACTGCATTTTTGGCACCTATCCTGATCAACACTGTGATGGCGGCCGGAGTCTCCATTATCACCCTCGGCATCATGGCGCCGGTGGTTTCGGCCGGTTATATGCAATCGTTGCTCCTGGCACTGCGTGATAACAGGAAACCCGAGATCAGGGATCTGTTTGCCCATATGAATTTGTTCTTTCCCCTGCTCGGGTTTGGAATTGTATTCTTGCTGGCTGCAGCTCTCGGTTTTGCGATGCTGGTTCTTCCCGGCATTGCAGTTATTCTGGCCGCTGTATTTTTCCTGATATACATGCTGCCGCTGATGACTGACCAGCAGATGGGGTTGCTTGAGGCGGTGAAGGAGTCCGCCCGCATGTCCCTGGAAGAGCCGATCAGTGAACACCTGGCCGTGGTCGCAGTATATGTGGTCTTAGGCTCCATTGGCAACTCCACTGGAATCGGCGCCCTGTTTACCCAACCCTATTCCTGCCTGTTTGTACTCTCGACCTATGAACAGAAACGCAGGCGACTGCTCACCGGTCCTGCGGCAGAGGATAGCAATAGGCAGGCAGCACAGGAGCAACCTGTTCCCCCGCCACCACCCGGCAACTGATACCATACAGTTGGGTGTCTATTTTTTGAGATGTTATTCCTTTACGGAGTAACATCTCTTTGTTTATTGCAAATTATCTGCTGCGTCCGTGTATCGTGACAGCTGCTACCTGTATATTTTAAGGATTTCCCATGCAATGGTTACACAGGCTGCACCGGCTTGAACAGGCCGGTGTCGCTGTTTATGTAGATCCCCTGGCCCCTGACTGGTTTGTACCCTCATCCCGGATTGATGCCCTGCTTAAGACCGCTCGAAACTTTGAAACTTCCACCGCAGCCGTGGCGGAGTATTGCCGTCGATTTCATGAAGATCCCGGGGAGGTGGCTCGTGATCTTGACCGATTACAGCACCTGCTCGATCACCGTGATCATGAGCCGTATCCGGGCCGGAGTCATCATCTGCAGTTAGGTGTGCTGAAAGAAATCTGGTTTCACCTGACCGATACCTGTAATCTTTCCTGTCGCCACTGTTTGTTCGGATCCTCGCCGGCTAAAACCGACACCCTGGACCGGGAACAGCTGCACAGTGGTATTGATCAGGCAGCAGCGCTCGGCAGCCACCTCTTTTATTTCACGGGTGGAGAGCCCTTTGTTTATCCGGATTTTTGCGAAACAATAGGCTATGTGCTGGACCAGCATCCGGCCCATCACGTGGTGGTGCTGACCAACGGCCTGCTCTTACAAAAAAAATTGCCGGCGTTGACCAAACTGGATATCGGCCGCCTGCACCTGCAGATCAGCCTGGACGGACTGGAGGAGGAACATGATTTTCTCCGAGGACGGGGCAGTTACGGTAAATTGCACGAAAATCTGCAGAGTGTAACAGGGGCGGGACTTGCCGTCACCATCTCCATTGCCGTCAACTCCACCAATGTGGATCAGCTGGAAGATATTGCCCGTCAGGCCCATAGAGTGGGAGCCGCCGGTCTTCATTTTATGTATCATTTTATTCGAGGCAAGGGTACGAATGAACAGTTTGCTGCACCGGACCGGATATTTTCACAAATCGTCAAAACCGTTGCCCTCTGCCGGGAGCTCGGCCTGCAGGTCGATAACCTGGAGGCGTTGAAGGCACAGGTGTTTACCGTTCCCGGCACTCGTTTTGATTTGACCAATATGGGGTGGGAATCCCTGGCCGTTGGCCCGGACGGCAGAATCTATCCTTCTCCGGCCCTGATCCGGGTGGAGGAACTGGTTTGCGGTATCCTGGACCAGGGGCTTAAGCAGGTGTGGCAGCAGAGTCCGACTATGAAAAAAATCCGTTCCCGTTCACTGGTGGATGTAGAGGGCTGGCAGCAGCGCCCCCTGTCCCTGATTACCGGGGGCGGCGATCCAGATCACTCCTGGGTGACCGGGCGAACCCTGGTGGGAGATGATCCCTATCTCGGCCTTTATGAACAGCTTGTTCTGCAGCTGATTGTGGAGCAGGCCGTCCAGTATCCGGACCGGGGTTTGTTCCGTTTACGGATGGGAGATGTTCGTCACGACTGTCCGGACACGGAGAACGGTTCAGATGGATCCGTCAATTTGACCCATTGTAACTGTGTGGTGTCGCTGGCAGATAACGACGGCCATTCCTCGGTGCGGGAGTTCTATGGAGCTGCCGCCTTGCAGGCCAATGAGGAGATAGTCAACCCCTTTGGCCCGGATGTGGAACTCACCAATTTTATCCCGGAAGAGTCT
>JAUWLT010000096.1 GCA_030613515.1 Desulfobulbaceae bacterium | reverse complement strand
AGTGCCGTGGATACGAGGCACAACCCCAAAAGTACTCGCAGGCATACTGGCAGTATGTCGAGAATGCTTTTGGGGTTGTAACGAAGTAGACATGGTGCTTAGCGGCTTTGCAGCAGATTCCTGTGAAATATGCGGGTTAGCTTCAAGATTGTAAGGTGCGATATGCAGCAGATAGATGTAGGGTTTTGCTGGTTTGATCCGCAAGAGTGCCGGGACCTCCCCCTGCCCGGGTATGAGTCCATTCAGGCTGCAGGTATGGATGTTGCCGCAGCAGTAACTGACGAAATCGTCCTGCAGCCCGGGGAGATCAAGCTGATTCCCACCGGGTTTGGAGTGGCCATCCCGGACGGTTTTGAGATCCAGGTACGGCCGAGATCAGGTCTTGCCGTGAAACACGGTATCTCCATTATTAATGCTCCCGGCACAATAGATGCTGATTACCGCGGCGAAGTCAAGATCGGACTGATTAATCTTGGTCGGAAACCCTTTACCGTCAAGCGAGGAGACCGCATAGCCCAGATGATCCTCGCCCCGGTTTGTCAGGCCGGGTGGCAATTGACGGATAGTCTGGGTGAAACTGAACGGGGCAGTGGCGGCTTCGGTCATACCGGTGTCTGAACCACGAAATACACGAACCACACGAACCTCACGAAAAAAAACATAATATTTTACGTAGTTAGTCTTTAACCACTTGTTCCTGCTGGAGATTACAATATACTCCCCTAACCCCTAACCCCTAACCCCTAACCCCTGTTTTCATGAAATTTTGTGTTCTCGGTTCCGGCTCAAAAGGTAACTGCACCCTGGTGGAATCCGGCTCCACGACCATTCTTATTGATGCCGGTTTTTCCGGTAAAGAGATCAGTCGCAGGCTTGCGCTCATCAATCGTTCGCCTGAAGAGTTGACCGCTATCCTGGTTACTCATGAACATGGAGATCATATCAGCGGGGTCGGAGTGTTGTCCAGACGCTGCAATCTGCCCGTGTATGCTAATTGCGGCACCCATCATGCTTCGGAATCACGGGTAAAAAAGCTGTATAAACGAGTTGAGTTTGGAACAGGTGATTGTTTTGTTGTTGATGACCTGAAGATTCACCCATTTCGGATTTCCCATGATACAGCGGATCCTGTCGGTTTTGTGGTATCAGATGGTGGTTCAGCGGTTGCCTATTGCACTGATACAGGCAGGGTAACCAAACTTATTGGACATCATGTCCGCAACTGTCAGGCCCTGATCCTGGAGGCCAACCATGACCCGCAGATGCTCATGGACGGTCCTTATCCGATGCCTCTTAAGCAGCGGGTCCGATCAAGCCAGGGCCACCTTGCAAACGGTGATGCTGCCCGTTTTTTAGCCGACCTGGTTAACTCCTCTTTGCAGTATGTTGTTTTGGCCCATCTCAGTGAAACCAATAACCTTCCTGAAATTGCCCTGGCCCGGGTGCAGCAAGAGTTGCAATCCTCAGAGATTGGGTTTCAGATTACGCTTGCCGGCCAGGATGGTCCCACGTCGATTTTTTCCCTGAGTAATGGTCGGGATGGTCATTTGGTTTGAATGTGTTATCGGCTTTGTCGGTTCTACAGCAGTAATGATAATTACCTTTACTGAAAGTGTTCATCATGTTAGATGATAAGAGGTTGGATAGCTGGTTGCTGCAGGAAGAAAGCAGGGGTAATTTTCTGAGTTGTCGAAGAAAAGATGAGGGTATGAAGATATGAAGAGATCCATGAGTTGGAAAATAAGGTTGATGACAACAGGAAAGAGTTTCGTGACAACTACTGCTTTATTTCTGTTGCTGTTTGCAGGTTTTTTTCACCCGGCAACAGCTTACAGTGATGACCTCAAAGACTGCATGATCAAGGCAATGGAGTCAACGGACTTTGATGATATGACCGTTGCCCGGTTACGCCTGAAATGTGAACATGATATCAAATCAGGGGCTTTTGCGAAGGCGCAGGAAGATGGAACAGAACCTGCGGTTGTAAAGGAGCGCATCCGCCAGGATAAGGAACATGTGTTGCAGCCCTTTACCCTCATGGCCCATAAACCTAACTATGTTTTGCTTGGTGCGTATAATAACAGCGGCTATGATGCCACCCTGTACCAGGAACAGTTTGACGACCCGGACTTAGATTTTGAGGACACCGAGGCCCAGTTTCAACTCAGTGTCAAGTTTCCCCTGCTGGTCAACCTGTTTGATGATACCATGGATATCTACGGTGCCTATACCAATCGCTCGTTCTGGCAGGTGTACTACTCCGACGAGTCTTCACCATTCCGGGAAACAAACCACGAGCCTGAAATCTGGGCCCAGTTTCATCCCGACTGGGAGTTGTGGGGCTTTAAGAACACCTGGAATTCCTTTGGTGTTGTCCATCAATCCAATGGCCGGGGAGGCATCCTTTCCAGGAGCTGGAACCGGGTGTATGCCTAGATGACTGTTGAAAGAGGCAACCTTGCCATGAGTTTTAAGCCTTGGTACCGTATCCCGGAGGATGATGCTGATGATGATAATCCGGATATCACCGACTACCTTGGTCATTATGAACTTTCCGCAACCTATAAGTGGCAGGATCATGTCTTCAGCGTCATGTCACGAAATAACCTGGAATCCGGTTTTGACCAAGGTGCAGTTGAACTGAGCTGGAGTTTTCCCCTCTGGGACTATCAATACCTGAAAGGCTACGTCCAGTATTTCAACGGGTTTGGTGAGAGCCTGATCGACTATGACCGGCGTGTAAACAGGATCGGCATCGGCTTTTCCCTGACCGACTGGTTGTAGCCCCGGTTGTAAGAGTTCACCAGCACCCCACGGAGTCTGCGCTTACCTCAGCACATGATCAACCCCTGCAGGTAAGCGAGGCACGAGACTCCGATATACAGGGGGTATAATTGAAAGTCTTGATCACGCACTGCTGAGGCACTGGCAACCTCTTACATGTCGGTGGATTAGCCCAATTGGTTTCCCCCCCGGTAACTGTTATCCCCGGTTAACGAGCATTTCCAACAACGTTTTCATCCATGGAGGATGAAAAACGTTGTTGGATGGGCTTACCGCTTTTCTCCCTGTTTTTTTCCTGCTCGGCAAGAAAGAGCACTGTTTCTTGTTTACTCCGGACAGTTCGTTCCCTCCCTGTTTTCACTACGATCCTACTGCACACTTGCATTAACCTCCCGAATTTAAAGTCATAGTATTGTCCTGAACTCTGCAAAAAGAAGTAATACCACTTTGTGGTTAATTAGCCGTTGACCGTTGTGGTACCTTGTGGTAGCTTGTGCTACACAAAAAGTGACAGTAGTAGTGATAATCATGATTTTTTGAGTTGGTCGGATTTGCTGGTCAGCTGATATCCAATCCCCAAAGTATGGAGGTGTACTATGAAAAAGTTGGTGATTCTTGGAGCAGGGTGTGCCGGGACCATGGCCGCGAATAAATTGCGCAGGCAACTTGATCGTGAGGAATGGTCCATTACAATTATAGATAAAGATGATCGCCATGTCTACCAGCCTGGTCTTCTCTTTATCCCGTTTGGGATTTACAAGGCCGATGAAATTGTTCGCAGTCGGAGCGAATTCATCATCAAGGGGATCGATTTTGTGGTAGATGAGGTCGTCGCAGTTGATGTGGACAAGCAGGTGGTTGAGACCACAGCAGGCACCTATGATTACGATAAAATTATTGTCTCCACCGGGGTAGAGCTGGCACCGGAGGAAGTTCCCGGTATGATGGACGGTTGGCAGACCAAAATTTTTGATTTTTATACCTTAGATGGTGCGGTTAATCTGGAAAAAGCACTTCGCAACTTCCGCAGCGGTAAGCTGGTACTCAATATTGCCGAGTTTCCTTTTAAATGTCCGGTTGCTCCTCTGGAATTTGTCTATCTGGCAGACTGGTTTTTTACCGAGCGGGGCCTGCGTGATCAGGTTGAAATTCATTTTGTGACCCCTCTGCCAGGAGCATTCACTAAACCCAAAGCCTCAGCATTTTTCTCGAAACTTATTGAAGAAAAAAATATTAAAGTTACGGCAAGTTATGACCTTGCCGAGGTGGATTGTACCAATAATAAAATAGTCTCTGCCGCCGGAGATGAAATTGAATTTGATCTGCTGGTTTCCATCCCGCCCAATGTGGGAGCGCAATATCTCGTTAAATCAGGCGTCTCCATGGACGAGGTCGGCTATGTAAAGACCAATAATCACACCCTGAAGGCAGAGCAGCATGAAAACATGTTTGTTCTCGGTGATACCGCCACGTTGCCCACTTCCAAGGCCGGTTCAGTTGCTCATTTTTCCGCCGAAGTAATGGTCGAAAATTTCATGCGTGAAATTAACGGTGAAGAGTTGAGAGAAGATTATGACGGTCATGCCAACTGCTTTATTGAAACCGGTTTTGATAAAGCCGCTCTTATCGATTTCAACTACGAATACGAACCCCTGCCGGGCAAGTTTCCCCTGCCCGGACTTGGACCCTTTTCTCTGCTTGGCGAGTCAAAGGCCAATCATTGGGGAAAGATGATGTTTAAATGGGTGTACTGGAACAAGCTGGTAACTGGGGATGAATTGCCTCTTGAGGCACAGATGTCACTGGCCGGCAAGGTTCAGGATTAGGGGGGGGCACAATGACCAATGAAGAAAAAATACTGGCTCGCCTGGATGAACTCACCGAGGAGGTACGGGAAGCCAAACAGGCTATTAAGCCTTATGTAGAATTAAAGCAGGACTTGGAACCATTGATCAACTCCATGGTGATTGAGTCCATCTCAAGATTGAGCGGTCTGGACAAACGTGTAGAGCTGGAAGATGTGGGGGATATGGTTGGGCAGATGCTGTCTTCCAGTAAAAATTTGACCGAGGCCATGAAAACCCTGGACAAGGTCATGGAGTTTAAAAAGGATTTCGAGCCCTATTCCAAAGAGTTATTTAAGGAATTGGTCAATCAGCTGCAAACCACCCTGCAGGGCTTTGAGGGCGAAAATTTGCAGGAGCTGCTCAAGCAGTTTATCGTCAATATGGGTAATCTGGCAGAGGGCATGAAAATGCTCGGTTCGCTTATGGAGATGAAAAGCGATGCCGGATCTCTGTCCGGCCTGGCCTTTAATGAGTTGGTAGAGAGGCTGGAATGTCTTAAGCAACGGGGTGTATTTGAAGCCTTTGAACAGATGATCGGTGTCACGGAACGGGTCGGTTTGAAGATGAAGGAGATTGATTTCAGTACTACGCAACCGGTGCGGGGTATTTTCGGCATGATGGCAGCCCTGAAACGTCCTGAAGTTCAGGAAGGGCTCGGCGTACTTATTGAGCTGTCCACTGTTATGCCCGCTCTTAAACAGGAAACCCCTTCTCAGGCCTGCGCTACAAAAGTAGCCTGATTATGTTCTATGCGGGACAGGATTCGTCTGTCCCGCATGTGCATGTTTTGCCTTCTCTTAGAGAGAGGTATGCAAACAATCAGAAAACCGTCTGGTATTATTTCGAACAGGTCTATGATGAACGTTTTGAGAAGGACTATGGCTTTTATCGGCTGGTCATTTCAGAGGTTGTACGGGCCTATCTCAAATGCGGCGACCTGAAAGAGGTGGGCGCCAGGGTTCGCTGCCCCATCGTCAGTATGTTTTCAGTATTCCGATCATCCTTGCGCAAATTTTTTTTCTACAACCGCAAGCTGCTCTCAATGCTCTGTAAATGCGCCGCCGACAGCCTGCTTGCCTTTCACACCGAATCGCGTTTGACCTACAGGATGGCATACCCGGTGCGGTGTCGACCATCCAGACCTTCGGTGATTACGCCAAATGGCACCCTCATATTCCCCCTCTCCATGCCTGGCCTGAAAAGCAAAATCTTATCATCTCATCTCCCACCGGCATATCAGGAAGAAAACCCGTTCAGAACGTTCAACACAAAATCAATATCCTGCTCTGTGTGACAAGCTGAAACCTGGAACCTGATCTCTTGGTCACCTTCGGGTACAACAGGATAGTTGAGGCCGGTTGCCAGGATGCCGTGTTCAAACAGATATTGTACCAGGGCGGTGGTTTTTTCGGTGTCCCGGATCATGAGAGGGACAATGGGATGCTCTCCCTCGATGATTTCAAGGCTCATCTGCAGAAGACCCACCTCAAAACGGCGGGTCAGAGAACGCAGTCTAACAAGCATCTCCTGTCCCACGGGTCCGTCAAGTAGGGCAAGAGCCTGTGAGGCAGCGGCGGCCTCGGAAGGGGTTATGGGATTTGAATAGACATAAAACTGTGCTGTTTCTCGCAGATAGTCAATAATTGATTTGTCGGCAACAACGTATCCGCCGTTGACTCCGAGTGCCTTGCCCAGGGTTGCCACCAGGATGTCGGCCCGGCTGCCGGTAAACTCTTCCACCCCTCTCCCACTCTGGCCAAAGGCGCCGATCCCGTGTGAATCGTCAATAATCGTAACGATTCCTTCAGCAAAGTGTTCTTCGTACTGGTGACAAATCGCCGTCAGTTCATGGAGAGGGACAAAGTCACCGCGCATGCTGAAGATGCCGTCGCTCACCACCAACAGTCGTTTCGCGTGTCCGATGCAGGCGTGCAGCTTTGCCTCCAGGTCGGTCATGTCCAGGTGACGGTAGACATATTTCCAGGCCGGACGAGCCAGACGGACACCATTGATGATGCAGTTGTGATTCAGGGTGTCGCTGAGCACAATGGTTTTATCAGTGATAAGCTGGGGCAGCACCCCCATAACCGCCGCATAGGCAGCATTGAAGATCATGGCCGCCTGCCGACCATGAAACTCGGCCAGTCGGGATTCCAGCTGGACATGGGGACCATAGGTGCCGCTGATAAAGCGGACCGCGCCCGGACCTGTGCCAAACTCCCTGGCCGCCTTTTCCTCAGCAGCAATGACCCCCGGATGCAAAGAGAGGCCAAGATAGGAGTTGGAATTCATGCGCAGGAATTCCCGGTTGCCGTATCCTTCCAGGTAGCAGCGGGGACCACTTCCGTCTGCGGCCGGTTTTACTCCACTGATGATATGTTCCGGCCCCTTACTGATACCTTTTTCCCGCATTTCATTCAGACGTGCAACGAGTATCATGGACAATGAATCAAGCGACATGCATTCTCTCCTTTATCTGTAACTGGTCATCCAAGTTTTTCAGCAAGTCTGGCGAGCATATCCGCCGTCATACTCTCCAGATCATATTCAGGACGCCATTGCCACTGGTTACGGGCAGCACTGTCATCCAAACTTTCAGGCCAGGAGTCGGCAATGGTCTGTCGCAGCGGATCCACTTCATAGTGGATGGTAAAATCCGGAATATGCGTTTTAATGGAAGCATATATTTCTTCCGGTGTACAACTCATGGCTGCAATATTATAGGCGTTGCGATGAAGAAGGTTGGCCGGGGCAGCCTCCATGATTTCGATCGCCGCACGGATGGCATCGGGCATATACATCATGTCCAGGCGGGTGGTTGGAGCCAGGAAGCAGCAATATCTTTTTTCGCGCAGAGCGCCATAAAAGATATCCACCGCATAGTCGGTGGTGCCGCCGCCGGGGAGCGTTTCATAGGAAATAAGACCGGGGTATCGGACGCCGCGGGTATCTATACCGTACCGTGTAAAATAATAATCGCATAACAGTTCGCCTGCGACCTTGGCGACGCCGTACATGGTGTTGGGACGCTGGAGAGTCTCCTGCGGTGTTTTGTGGCGGGGGGTCGTGGGGCCGAAGGCACCGATGGAGCTGGGATGGAAGACGGAGCAGTTGTGAAGACGCGCGATCTCCAGCACTGCCAGCAGGCCGTTTATGTTTACATCCCAGGCCAGCTGCGGCTGCTCTTCCGCAACCGCCGACAGCAGGGCGGCCAGGTGATAGATGGTATCTATATTGTACTGTTGGACCGTTTTTTCTAGGGCGGCGCTGTCTCGGACATTTAGTGCAATATAAGGGCCGGTGGAGCGAAGCGTCTCATCCGGCGCTCTTTTGTGACCCGCAGCAATGACATTGCCGTCGCCATAACGTTTGCGCAGGGCAGGGGTAAGTTCTGACCCGATCTGACCGGTGGCACCGGTTATCAGTATTCGTTTCACAGGTAAGCCTTGATGGTTCTGGAGATCTAAGGGTACAATAGTGCTGTTCAGGATTATGCCATATAAATTAATAAACAACATTTTCTGCTGCGATTCCAGTCATGGTCCTTGTTTTTTATTGATTCCGGGTACGATTTAGGAGCCTCCGTTGACCGGAAGGGTGCTAACCAGGCACCTTGCGATGGTAGGAAAATCTGTACAGATAACAACCTCGACGGGTGTTGAAATCCTGGAAATAATGCTATCACGAGAAAAATTTCCATACCATGCATGAAGCCCCCAATCTGAACGTCTAGATGGAAAAGATTCTGGCCATCACCCGTGAGATGAGGCAACGAGACCTTGCTCTGTATCTGGGCAGGAAACTGCCACGGAGTGATTGCCGTGATTTTGGGCACAGATGATCTACAGGATATTCTGGGCGATACATGGTAGCTGGAACATGCAGCAGTTGAACTGCTGCAACAGTGGTGAAGGGAGGGAAACCGCTTGGTCCTGTCCGTCTTTCTTGCAGAAAAAATCGGTACGCTTCTGCACTCAGGTCCCTTTATAGAGTCCATACCGTCTCAATATACCGTACCGGGTGAATTTGAGAGCAGGAAAAAGAAGACAATCGAATCGAACAGTTGATGTTGTTTAAAGAGGCTTGATTATGATTTCCGCACTATTCAGGCAGCCACACCTCTCTTTCGCACCACCGCGGTAAGGGAAAAATAGGCAGCCTCATCACATTGTCCTTTCCCCGTTCTGGCCAATGAGCTGGTCGTGGAGGCGCCCAGCCTGCAGGCAAAGGGCCTCCAGGCGTGCCTCGGTGATATGCGGAAAGGCATTGCCGTCTGTTTCAATGGCCAGGAACGGAAACTTGCGCTCTTGGGCCAGCAGGGC
>JAUWLT010000128.1 GCA_030613515.1 Desulfobulbaceae bacterium | reverse complement strand
AAGTCGGTCAGGGTGACAACGGTTTTTGATTTTTTATGCACCTGTTTGACTGCGTGCTTGATGGCCGATTTGACATCCTTTGAAAGTGTTATCTGTTTCGCTTTCGCAGCTGCGAGTACACCTTCGAGTTGCGCCATACGGCCACGCCCAATACTGCCAAACTCCTTTTTGTCTTTGCGATCTTCGTAGTTACCCGCGATCTGTCGTTGCTCAATCAGGTCGGTAACTGCAGCCAACTGCTCCTGGTTCAACCCGGAAAACTCTCCGGCTGTCATGGCAGTGTTCAGGGTTTCCCACTCCTCGTTGGTAACCTGGGTTCTGTCATTATAGGATACATCTATATACTTGCCCTTGTAATGGCTGGGCGGTGAAAACAAACCAACGGACGACATGAAGAAAAGCAGTAAAAATCCTATAATAAAAATGGGGAACTTGTCGATGACAACACTCTTAAAGTTCAACTTCTGGCCGCTTTCCTTACCAAACCAGGTTGCCAGGACCAAGACAATAATCGGCAGAAAGAGAACACGGGTAATGTTAAAAATTTCTGCAACTTTCAGGGTCTTGATATCAACGGCATTAAAAGCCAGTGCCGCAGCCGCCACCTGGGCGGAATTGAGGATGCCCGTTCCTGCCCACGCTCCAAACTGAACGGGATTCATGCCCGCCAGCTTGCCAATGGTGGGAAAGACAAACATGCAGATGATACCAAAAGAAAGGATGGTACCGATGGTGTAGGCCATCTCCGAACTCTTGGCCTTAACCACGGGTGCCACGGCCACAGTAGCTGAAACGCCGCATACCCCCATGCCTGCGGAAAGAACCCCGATCATCGACTTGGGTTGCTTGAATATATTTCCAAGCCACAGCACAAAGAAAACAGTGCCGAGAACAAAAAAGCCGACCAGCCAGACTGAGTAGACACCGAGTTTTGCCAACTCGGCAAAGGAGTAGCGGGCGCCAAGCATAATGACTCCCATCTTGAGGACAAAACGGGCAAATTTGACCCCTGCCTCGGCAAATTTCGGAATACCGTACGTATTGGTCAACAGAACACCGGCCAAGATCCCCAGAATAACATAGTTGAGATTGAGGACCTTATATACCTTGAAACCCAGTACCGGCTGCAGTGCGCTACTCATGATCTTGACCAGTGGTTCCAGGTACCAGCGAATTGCCATGGCCATGAGCAGAATCAGAACGATACCACCGATCGGTTGCAGAAAAAATCTGTCAAAAAGAGAATCGCCTGGTTCCTTGTATGAGTTGATTATGGCACCGACAAGGGCGATACCGCCGACAATGAGGCATAGCGTCACCTGTAGATCCATGGATTTATGAGTATGCAGATACTTCATCATTGGTAACAGGACTCCTGTCTTAACAATGAGTCCATAAACGATTAAAAGTCCAGCCATGATTAAGACAGGCTTATTGTCTTTTACACTCGGCATGTATATCCTCCCTAATTACTTGTTATTATAATTCGTTTCTTAGGGTCTGTGCAGAAATAAGTGTCACAACCTTGCTTGTCTTTTTGTCCATCTTCTGTGTTGCGAAAACGGTTACATAGCGCTGCTATGCGCCTGTTTTCACGCCTTGATTATGAACAAAAATCCTGCGCAATCTTGTAACATTTATTTCCTTACAAACCCTTACCTTCCGCTTGCCTGGTTCCCTCCATTTGCTTTGAGTTGTAAAGTTACTCCACTGCCTCCGGCCTTTGGCTGAATACGCGGCACAAAGTAGCTGCAGAGAAGGTTCAAGAGAAAGTAGTAGGCAGCAAAGCCCGCCACAGTAAAAATAAGACAACCACCAGCCTGCAAAGGCGTGATGGCTCCGCTGTGAATAAATCGAATAAGCGGGGTAAAAACACTGGAACCGGCCATCAGCACGACACTTACGATCAGGCCAAACAAGACAAGCATGGGAGCAATAACAGTTCGGTTCATTGGATACTCCAGGATGTGGTTTATTCTATGAATCTTATTTTTCTCAAAAGCAAGTTTTGTTCCTGTCCGCAAAAGGAAAAATATTTTTTCCATCATATTGATATAATTAGATATTATTACTAATTCATCACATTAACTATCAGTTGCGCGACAACATAGTGCTTCCAAGAGTTTGCACGTGGATACATAAAGTGTATACTAATGGAAGCACCAGATGCTTTTTACGAACTGACGCTATGGAGTCTTTTTATGAAAGAGATTATCCGGGACCTTGCCGACAAGGATCAACACAACCTTAAGCTGCAGTTCCAGGTTGGCCTGGGGGTTATACTATTTTGCTTCTGCCTGTTCACCGCGACCATTATCTATCATTTTCAAAAAAACCTGCTGGAAGAAGAAACTCTCAGACAGGCCGAACTGGTTATGACCTCACTTGAGTCGACCCGCAGTTATATCCGCGAGGTGCTTCGTCCGCAGATGTATGAAGAATTAGGAGAGGATCGCTTTATTATTGAAGCCATGTCCACCTCCTACATCACCCGGGTCATCATGGATCGTTTCGCAGAAAAGCTTCCTGATTTTAAGTACCGACGGGTAGCAATAGGTGCCAGAAACCCCGATTTTGAAGCAGACATGCAGGAACAGGAAATGATCGATTATTTCCGTAAACATCCGGCCGCACAGGAGTGGCACGGCATGACACGCTTAAATTCCAACCGCTATTACACCTTGTTCCAGCCGATTGCCTTTAAGAGTTCCTGCCTGCACTGCCATGGAAATCCTGCTGATGCCCCGCCTGCCATCAAAGACTCGTATGGATCAACTCGCGGTTTTCATCGAAAGGCGGATGAAATCACAGGTATTCAATCTATCTCCATACCTGTCGAGGTGAGTCTAACTCAAATCCGGCACACCTCCTTTCGCATGTTCGGCACAGTCCTGATCCTGGCTCTACTCCTTTACGGCACGATCTGGCTTCTTTTTCATCAACTCATTATCACCAACCTGCGTGATCTGCTGACACTTTTTCGAACATCCATTGATGAAGACGACGACATATCGGAACCGTCACAAAAAAAAGGCCACAGGGAAGAGCTCAAAGAACTGTTTCGTAATGCCGGGACCCTGGTAAGCCATCTACGAGACAGCCGCTCACGGCTTGTTGAGTATGCAGATAATCTGGAAGTCATGGTTGCGGAACGTACGGAAGCCCTGGAACGATCGGAAAGCCAGTTGCAAGTCCAGGTCAAAAAAAGAAACAGAGAGCTCACGCTGCACAATACTCTGGCCGGTCTCATTACCAGCACGGAAACCCTGCAGACTATTCTCGATCAGGTGCTCCACGAAGTTCTGCAGGTTGTGCCGGTACGAGGGGCAGGGATTTATCTCGATAATGCTGTGGAGAAAAATCTTGTTCTTAAGTGTTCACAGGGAACCGATATACTCCCAAAGCGTATTGATTGTGTCATGTCGGACGGTGCAGATGAAATTTTGGGGCAACAGTATGTAACCGTTTGTGATCGACTTAAACTCACTGATTCAACAAACAACAATACAATCAATATCAGCATCCCTCTTTGCTGCCGCAACCGGCTGCAGGGAATCATGGTGATTACCGAACTGGAGGTTGACGTGCTCAATGATTGCCTGCATGCCCTGCTCCTTTCCATAGGGCGACAAATAGGCCAGACTATTGAAAGTCACGAAAACATCCAGAATTTACGCCGGTCCAGTAAGCTTCTTCAATCGGTCTTTGACGGCATCAGTGACCCGCTTATTCTGCTTGATCCGGACGGTACACTTACGATGGTTAACCAGGCATTTCTCCTGTGGAACAACCTCTCTGGCGATGAAGCCCTGGGAAGGGTCATTGATACGCTTACCTCGCCACAGCAATGTCTCTTCAGCGGTCGACTGCAGGAGCTTGACCTGCACGCAAAAGAACCGCATGCCAAGGAAATTCAACTGGATGACGGCTCGATTTTCGACATGAATTTTTACCCGATCCTCAACGTTGATAATTCCGTGCACGCTATTGTCTGTTTTGCAAAAGATGTAACCGGGGCCAAGGAAACCGAGCGCCGTATTCAACAGACCGAAAAGCTTGTTGCCGTGGGACAGCTGGCAGCCGGTGTTGCACACGAGATCAACAACCCGCTTGGTGTCATTCTCTGCTACACGGATATTATAAAAGAAAACAACAGCGATAATGCGGAACTCATGGATGATATTACGGTTATTGATCGTCATACAGAAAATTGTCGCCGCATTGTCGCAGATCTGCTTGATTTTTCCAGAAGTAGAGAATCCCGAATCGACAAGCAGTATCAATCAATCAACGATACCATCGAAAATGTCCTTTCCATGGTGAGTCAACAGTTTCTAAAAAAACAGATCGTCCTGAAAACCGACTTAAATACTACTCTGCCACCTTGTCTTTTTGACGACCAACGCATAAAGCAGGTACTGCTCAACCTGATCATGAATGCAGGACAGGCAATTGGTAATAAGGGAGAGATCAATATCAGTACCAGAGCAGAGAAAGCCGATATTATAATAGAGATTGAGGATGACGGACCGGGAATCAGTAAAGATATTATAGATAAGATTTTCGATCCATTTTTCAGCACTAAGGAACCGGGCCAGGGAACCGGACTGGGACTCTCGGTCAGCTACGGCATTATTCATGAGCATGATGGTGAGATCAGGGTTCAATCCACTCCAGGCCATGGAGCACGGTTTACTGTTATCATACCAGCATCCCAGGAGAGCTTGACCTATGAATAAACAGTACCCTTCCCTCCCCCAAATCCTGCTTGTTGACGATGAACCGGATCTGCTGACCGGGCTTACGAGAAATTTTGCCAAACGACTCCCAGATACAAACGTCTTGACCGCTGCCGACGGCAATGAAGCACTGGCTGTGCTGGCACGGGAAGAAATTGCCCTGGTTTTGATGGATATCATGATGGGCGACATGAACGGGCTTGAGGTCCTTGACCGCATCCACAGTATGAAACCTGAACTGACCGTCATTATGATGACCGGATACGGAACAATAGAACTGGCTGTAGATGCCATCCGCCGGGGGGCATGGGATTTTGTGACCAAACCACTGGAATTAGACGGCCTGACCAGAATGCTTCACAAGGGATTGGAGCGCAGCCAACTACTCAGTGAAAATAAAAATTTACGCAGCTGGATATGTCCAGAGGGGACAGTGCCTGACTTTATCGGTCAGAGTCCCTCCATGCAGCAACTCTACAAGACCATACAGACATCAGCCGACAGCGAGTATACTGTTCTGATCCGTGGCGCCTCAGGGACAGGTAAGGAGCTCTGTGCGCGAGCTATACATTCCTTAAGCAAGAGATCGAAAAAACCCTTTGTCATGGTCAACTGCCCGGCGATTCCGGAACATCTGCTGGAGTCGGAACTGTTTGGCTACCGCAAAGGTGCCTTTACCGGGGCAGATAGAGATCATGCCGGTCTTTTCTTTCAAGCCGATGGAGGTACCATCTGTCTGGATGAAATCGGGGATATTACGGTCAGTGTCCAGACAAAACTGCTGCGGGTCCTGCAGGAACAGGAAATCAAACAGCTCGGAGCAGATACTTCAACCAGGATAGATGTTCGTATCATCGCCTCAACCAATGCTGACCTGGAAAGCAAAATCCGCGAGGGGACATTCCGGGAAGATCTTTTTTACCGGCTTGAGGTACTCACTCTGCGTATGCCCTCTCTTAATGAAATTGCTGAAGATATTCCTCTGCTTGCCGACCACTTTCTAAAAAAAGTCCGGATAGAACTGGGCAGCAGTGAAAAAAGTTTTTCCGGAGCCGCTCTTGAAACTCTCTTCAAACACAATTGGCCCGGCAATATCAGGGAACTGCAGAATGTTATACGCCGGGCAGTTCTTTTCTGCCCAGGCCCGGTTATTGATATTAAACACCTGATGATAGAGTCGCCTTTTTCGGCTCCAGGTCCCGGAATAAGCCGGGAACCTGATATGAAAATCGTCCCTTATAAGGAAGCCAAAGATGCATGTCTTGATTCCTTTACCAGGCGGTATGTCCATACGCTGCTCAAAAAAAGCAATGGCAATGTCTCTCAGGCAGCACGACTATCATATCTCACCCGAGCCGCTCTGCAGAAAATAATGCGCCGCTATAATATTGATGGTGATCAGTTCAGGCAATAAGGGAGAAATGGGGATTAATCAACCTGTTCTATTATCTCGCCCTGGTCATCCAGAAGGCAAGCCTTCATGAATATATCGTGATAAAAGGTGAACCAGCAGTTCTTGCGACAATAGTGAGGGATCAGTTCCTGTTTCAGCCCGATAACCTCTAGGGGGAAGTTGTCATAGGCCATGATCCACAACGGGTTGACATGGGTGTGGGTGGGAAAGAGATCACCGAGATGGACAGCGCATCCCTCTGAACCCCGGATCTCCACCAGCTGGTAGCCGCGGGTATGGCCGCCGGTATGGCGGACCGTGATATTGTCCACGACTTGAGCATCTCCGTCCACAAGTTCCAGCAGGCCGCTGTCAACAAGTCCGGTGAAGTTTTCCGGCCAGTAGGTGTGGGTGGAGCGAATATTCGGGTGCAGAACATCTGCCCATTCTTTTGCCTGAATAATTTGTCTGGCCCTGGGAAAGGTGAGTTCGGGTTTCCCCCGGCTGCTTAGCATGACTACCCCGCCTGCATGGTCAAAGTCACAGTGGGTGAGAATAACGGTATCAATATCCCGTCGGTCCAGACCAAGAGATTTCAGCTCATCAACAACCGCCCAATCCCGGTAGACCCGAAAAATCTCTTTTTGTTTATCTGTTAATTTATTGCCCAGACCGGTATCGATCAGGATATTGCTGCTTCCAGTCTGCACGAGCAGGGGTGCATTGAGCAGCCTGATGTTGTTGTTCTCATCTGCCGGATACTTCATATTCCACAACAGCTTGGGCACGGCCCCGTACATGGTGCCGCCATCCAGTTCAAAGTCACCGCCGCAGAGCCAGGTGATCTGTATATTTCCGAGTTGCAGGGATGAGTTCATAAATACTGATCCATTTTTCAAGTTCAAAGATGATTAACTCCTAATTCTACTTTGTCACATTTTCTTCTTTCCGTCATCCCGCATGCTGTTAGCGGGAATCCAGGCGTTGCCGGCTACTGGATCCCCGATAACAACATTCGGGGATGACGTGGAACCGACGGTTGTTTTCATTTCATAGTCAATGTGACAAAGTAGAACTAATAAATTAATTTTTTCGCTATTCCGTCATCCTATGCTTAAAAGAGAGACCTTTTTCTACCTTATCTGTACAATAAGTCACTAGAGAAAGGAGAAGCCGGGATACGCTATTGCTCGTCATCAGTGAGTTGTTTATATGCTCTCGGGAATGTTAGCACCCGGC
>JAUWLT010000179.1 GCA_030613515.1 Desulfobulbaceae bacterium | reverse complement strand
CAGCCGAGCCACATTCATGCCCGCCTCGATCATTTGTTCTATCATCTCCGGAGAATCCGATGCAGGCCCAATGGTACATACGAGTTTTGTTTTGTTTGTCGGTAATGTTTTCATAAGATGTATTGTATCCTGTTATTGTAGAGTGTCTTGAAAAATTTTAATTTTCGTTCGAGGTCAGGTAAGCGCAGACTCCGAGGAACAGTAAAATTAAAAAGCGCAGCATACTAGTCAGATGTGAGCATTTTTCATTTTATTGTGAGGTAGAGATCGGGCGAAAAGGCAATTTTTCAAGGTAGCCTGTAAGCTGTTACAGCTATTCTCCATAATGTACTTTTTTTATCCTTTGACCACCCGCCTTCGGCGGATTTGAATAGATTGAACCGCCCATTTTTATGCATTATTGATTACCTGCATGGTCTGGGTTGCAATTGCAAGTTCTTCATCCGTTGGTACAACAAGGATGCTCACCATGCTGTCTGTCGCCTGAATTTCAAAGGTTTCATTGTGTCGTTGTGCATTTTTTTCCGTATCAAGGATGATACCGAGTCGTTCCAGCCCCTGACAACTCATCTGTCTGACAATAGCAGAATTTTCTCCGATCCCGCCGGTGAAAACGATACAGTCCACGCCGCCCAAAGCAGCAATGTAGGCGCCGATATATTTTTTCAGCCGGTAGCAGAACATGGTCAGGGCAAGCCGGGCCTGCTGATCACCCTGTTCGGCAAGCTCTGTGATGGTGCGCATATCATTTTCACCGCAGATCCCCTTTAGTCCGCTCTGTTTGTTAAGCAGCGTGTCCAGATCATCCATATCCATGCCGGTTTCACGGGCAAGATAAAAGAGGATGGCCGGATCAAGGTCACCGCTGCGGGTCCCCATGATCAAACCTTCCAGCGGCGTGAGCCCCATGGAGGTATCAATGCAATTCCCGCCCTGGACAGCTGCTGCACTGGCACCGTTGCCCAGGTGCAGTGAGATGATGTTCAGCCCGGCAAGCGGTTTGGAGAGATAGTGCGCAGCCTGCCCTGCAACATAGCCATGGGAGGTGCCGTGAAAGCCGTAGCGCCGTACCTTCTGCTCCTCGTATAATGTGTAGGGCAGCGCATAGAGGTATCCATAATCGGGGATGGTCTGGTGAAAGGCGGTATCAAACACCGCCACCTGGGGAACTGTGTCGGCGTGCTCCATTGCCACCCGGATCCCGGTCAGGTTGGCGGGATTATGCAGGGGCGCCAGGGGAATCAGCTCCTCAACAGCAGCAAGAACACTCTCATCAATGAGCACCGGCTCGTGAAAGGCCTCGCCGCCATGCACAACCCGATGACCGATACCTGCCAGTTCGTTAATATCGGTCATGGCACCGCTTTCGCGCAGCAGATCAGCCATGACCATGATGGCCTTCCGGTGCTCGGCAACGGCTGTGGTTCGTTTGAGTGTCTGTTCGCTTCCGGCATCATCAAAAAGGATCAGTCGGGCAGGACTCTGCTCATCACCAATCTGCTCTATCAGGCCCGAGGCCAAGACTCGCAGGTCAGGGAGCCCAAAGAGCTGAAATTTTAATGAAGACGAACCGGCATTCAAAACCAGTATTTTCACTTTTCAGCCTCCTGTGCCTGGATGGCGGTGATGGCTACGGTATTGATGATATCGGGCACCAGGCAGCCGCGGGAGAGATCGTTAACCGGTTTATTGAGTCCCTGCAGTACCGGCCCGATGGCCACGGCACCCGATGCACGCTGCACAGCCTTGTAGGTGTTGTTACCGGTGTTGAGATCGGGAAAGATAAAGACCGTAGCTTTTCCCGCCACCTCGCTGTCCGGCATTTTTTTACTGGCCACCGTAGCATCGATGGCGGCATCGTACTGGATCGGACCGTCAATCATCAGATCCGGCCTGCGCTGTCGGGCTATCTCTACTCCCTTTCTGACCTGATCCACATCAGCGCCGGCCCCGGAAATACCACTGGAGTAGGAAAGCATGGCCACCACCGGCTCAATACCAAACATCTCCGCCGTTCGTGCCGAGCTGATCGCAATTTCGGCAAGCTGTTCAGAGTCCGGATTGGCATTAACCGCACAGTCGCCATAGACCAGCACCCGTGTTTCCATGCACATCAAAAAAACTGAAGAGACAAGCAGGACATCGGGTGGGGTACCGATAAACTGAAAAGCGGGTCGGATGGTATGGGCCGTTGTGTGGGCTGCTCCGGATACCATGCCGTCGGCCATATCCTTATACACCATCATGGTACCAAAATAACTGACATCACGCAGTGTATCAGAGGCCATGTCCATGGTGATACCCTTGTGTTTGCGCAATTGGAAAAAGGTCTCGACAAACTCTTCATGCAATGGAGAAGTTTGCGGATCAATAAAGCTCACACCGTCCAGTTTCAGGCCAAGGGTTGCTGCCCTGGAACGTAACCTGCTTTCCGTACCTAAAATGGTCAGGTCAACTACATCGCGCAGCCGCAGTATTTCTGCGGCCTGCAGGATACGGTCATCGTCGCCCTCCGGCAGCACAATGTGTTTGCGTGCCTGCCGGGCACGCTCAAAAAGCGAATACTCAAACATCAGCGGCGACATAGTGGATGAGGCCGTAACCCGAATTTTCTCTTCCAGGGCAGGGATATCCACACTGGCCTCAAACATGCCAAGAGCCCGGGCAATCTTACGCTCGTAGTCCGGACGTAACTTTCCCTGCACTGCTGCCGCATCCATGGCCGTTCGATAGGTGTCGCCGGCAACACGGTAGATGGGAATGGCCAGCTCATCAATCCCCTCAAGCAGCTGCACAACAGAAGGTGTGGGAATCAGACCGCCGGAGAGCAGCATACCCACCGGAGAGGGATAATTCTTCGAGGCAATGGTGCTAATGGTGGTGAGGATGATATCGATCCGATCACCCGGGGTGATAATCAAGTCATCTTTTTCAATATAGTCTAAAAAATTGGCAGGACCCATGGCCGCCACTTTAATACCGCGCACATCCCGCTTAAGCCCCTCTTTCGGCCCGCTGAACCAGACACCATGCAAAGCTTCAACGATCTCCTCCATGGTGGGATTACCCAGGCTTTCCACCTCGGGAAGTAGATCGATGGTTATGCCGGTTTCGCACTGCTTGTGCAGCTGTTGTTCCGCCTTGTCCAGAATCCCGGGGGCAACCCGGTTGACCAGCACGGCAAGCAGAGGGCACTGCAGCTGGCGGAAGGTTTTTTCAGCCACCCGGATATTTTCCAGCAATTCATCAATGGACTGTTCATATCCGGATGAGACATAGAGTGCGGGAGTACCCAGCTCTCTTGCGATACGAATTGAAATATCATAGTCAAAGGCATCAGACAGGTGTGTGATGTCCGGCCCTTCACAGAGGAGAAAATCACACCGTTCTTCCGCCTTCTTGAAGTTGGCAACGATCTCACGAAAGAGACGGCGCTCCTCACCGGCGGCGATCCATGCTCTGGCCTGTTCATGGGTAACGCCAATCATCTCGGCCGGTTGTTGATCAAAATTAAAACGGCTGGAAAGCAGATGGATATGTCGGTCTTCCTCTGCCGGCACAGGTGAGATCGAGCGGAAAAAACCGAGATGATCAACCCGGCGGGAGAGCATTTCCATCACCCCGAGTGTGATAACCAATTTACCGCTGCTTGCTTCCAGGCTCGCAATATAGAGACTTTCTGCCATGCTTTTCTCCGTAATCCGGTGTTACAGCTTAGGTGTAAATATGGGTAAGTGAATATATCTCCTCCAGGAACAAAGAAACAATGGTGGCTATTATATGCATTCGCTGCTCCTATGAACAGAGAAAATAACCATTGAGGCCTGTTTATGCTTCCACACCGTGTACGTACAGGTGTCTTTGGAGCGATGTTAGAGTAACATACGACAATGAAAAACAGGATGCTGCATTTAGGGGCTGGAAATAAATAACTCATCGTTTTCGCATCCATGCTTCAGGCCATCTTTAGCCGATTCTCAATCACAGGTAAGCGTAGACTCCGAAATCCTCGAATTAGCGCTGCTAGGTCTGCGCTTTCGGAGTCTACGCTTACCTGTTCAATCGGATCGACTAAATATGACCTAAATCACGGCGCGAATTCCAATGACTTATATTTTTCCAGTCCCATAGTTGTTACGAGAGTGAAGTGGATATCCCTTTTTTACAACTTATCCGACAACCACATAGGCAATTTTTAGAGGGCCATGCACACCCTTCACAGCCACCAGTTCAATATCTGCAGTGGAACTGGCACCTGAAACAAAGTTAATGGAACTGGGCAGGGGAGCTTTCTGTTCTTTTAGAAAGGCCAACCCCTGAGTGAGGCGCGGACGAAGGTCTTCAGCCCTTAGCACGGTGATTGAATAGGTGGGTAGAAGTGATACCGAGCGCCCTGAGCCCCCGTGACTGAAGAGAATTACCGTCCCGGTCTCAGCAAGGCCCATCTCCGCCATGGTAATGCCCACCATGGCTGTTTCGGCATTAGCCATGTTTTCTTCCCTTGACTTGCTCGTGTCCCAGAGATACAAGTCGGAAATCTCTTTCCGCATGGCCGTGGTAACGCCCTGCTCTCGAAAAAAGGAATGATCAGCCATGACCACCCTCCCCTTGTTAAAACTGTTCACAGCCGTAACAAGAGTCTCGTTCAGATCCTCAAATGCACACTCGTAAACAGTTGTACCCATGGCTTCACTGTTTATTTTAAACACACCTTTCAGCTCTTCCTGATCTGCATTTTGAAGATACTTGTGATGGACGTCATGGGGAAGCGTGAAAGGCGCAGGAGCTGCAGGAACCTTATCACGTCCCAGACAGGCGGAAACATGGGCGATAAAGGTTTCTTTTCCCCGAATCATACATCACCTCCCCGGCTTTCACCTAAATCCTGCACGCTTAATATGAGAAAAATATTTTTAACCCGGAAAAACAACAGGTTGTCTTGCACAATATTAACATTATTCAGTTCACTTGTTCGGTGAAAAACATTTTTTCTCATATTAAGCGCCCTCCGGGATTAACGATTTCACCGAATCTGCTTTGCTGCCAGGGACTTGAAGTATATTTATACGCCTACGTCCCAGGCAACAAAGCATCTCCGGCAAACTTGCCAATTGCAGGATTCAGGTTTCATGTTTTTTAAACCAATCACGAAACCGTTTACCTGTAATTTCGGGAAGTTCCCTCTCTCTGGTCCATTCCTTTAATGGGCCGATATCAGGCAGATATTTGCTGAACCGAGCCATTTTAGTGTCAAAATCATA
>JAUWLT010000048.1 GCA_030613515.1 Desulfobulbaceae bacterium | reverse complement strand
ACGTCAACGACCATGGCCTCAACAGCACCGGTGGCCAGCACCATTTCCTGCTGGATAAAGGAACCTGCAACCGGGATACCGCGGCGCATCAGAATCTCGTTTCCCGTACAGCAGACACCGGCAAGGTTGATACCTTTGGCTCCGGCTTTTTTGGCCAGGGCCAGGATTTCTTCGTCTTCAGCTGCAAGACAGAGAGACTCGGCCAGCAACGGCTCGTGACCATGCACGGTCACGTTGACCATATCCTCACGCAGGACGCCAAGGTCAATAATAGAGCGTATGGGTACCGGGGTACCGAACATGATGTCGGTCAGTTCGGTGGAGAGCATGGAAGATCCCCAACCGTCGGCAAGCGCGCAACGTGACGCCTGTTTCATGATGTTCTTATATTCCTGATCAACACCGATATGGGTGCGATGCATCATCTCAACTACTTCGCGATCAATTCCGCGGGGTTCAACGCCCTTTTCTTTCCAGATCTGCTGCTGCTTTTTGGGAGCACGCTTGATCATGGTCAGAGTGCCTTCCTGCTGGCCGAACTGAGCCAGGGCAGTCTCGCCAAGTTCGAGGGCTATTTCGTTTTTATCTCTGCCCTCAATCTCAATGTCAAAAATCTTGGCCATCGTGTGCAGTTTCTCCACATCCTTGATCTCGTGCGGTGTCTCACCCTTGGCCGTGGCAATAAAGCCGCGCACCATTTCACGGGCATGATCAGTATGAGCTGACGTACCGGCGGCTACCATGCGGGCGAAATTACGGGCAGCAACCGTATCGGCTGTAGCCCCGCAAATACCGATCATGGCATCAACCCCGTCAATAATCTGGCAGGGCCCCATGTTACAGATCCGGCAACAGGTACCACCGGAGCCGAACAGACAGGCTGACATACCGCGGTCCTCAATACGGTCATAAGCGGTGCGGACCTTCTTAGCAAGATCCTGATTAAGCAAATCCAGAGTAGATCTACCGGTTATTTCATTACAGCTTTCGCATCCTTTGATTTTACCCATTATTTAGTCTCCCTATAGAGAAGTATTCAAGTACATATCCGAAATGTCTGCCGGATACTGTTTTTTATACAATTACGCCAGGCCGGCAAACTGCTTTGCAGACTGTACGGTATTCTTCATAAGCATGGTAATGGTCATCGGGCCTACACCACCCGGTACCGGGGTAATGGCAGCAGCCTTTTCCTTGACCGAATCAAATTCAACATCACCGGCAAGTATTGCCTTACCTGACTCGCTCATACCTATCCGGTTGACACCGACATCAATGACAACCACACCTTCTTTTACCTGGTCTGCCTTAATCATATTGGGAACACCGGCGGCAACGATCAGGATGTCGGCTCGTTTGGTATGAAAATCCATATCCTTGGTACGGGTATGGCAGAGAGTAACGGTTGCATTGCCGCCTTCACGCTTCTGGAGCATGAGGTTGAGAACCGGCTTGCCCACAATATTGGAGCGGCCGACAATAACCACCTCGGCACCGGAGGTTTCAACCCCGGCACGCTGCAGCAGTTCCAGAACCCCGTGCGGGGTGCATGGCAGAAAACACTGCTCGCCAATCACCATCTTGCCCACATTCACAGGATGAAAACCATCCACATCCTTGTCCGGATCAATAGCGTACAGCACCTTGGCTTCATCTATCTGCTTGGGCAGCGGCAACTGAACGAGAATGCCGTGAATTTTTTCGTCTTTATTGAATTTATCTACTATGGCCAGCAACTCTTCTTCACCGGTATCGGCATCAAGGGTAACCTGCTCTGAATAAATCCCCAGAGCATGGGCTGTTTTAGATTTGGCTGCCACGTAGGATTGGGAGGCAGGGTCTACACCGACCAGAATGGTCACCAAGCCGGGGACGAGATTATGTTTTTCCTTAAGTTCTGCTACTTCAACCTTAAGCTCTTCTCGAATTGCTTTTGCTGTTTCAGTTCCGCTGATAATTTTAGCACTCATTGAGACTCCTTAAATAGCCCGTAAGTCAGTGCAGACAGTATAAACCGGCCGCAAAAAACCGGCTTAAGTAAAGCAGCCGGCCACCTCGAATACAATCAATAAAAGTTATCTAATGTTTAAATTTGATTGAAACATATATCAAATTATTTATTTTTTCAAGCAGAATCCGCGAACATTTTTGCGTTGCATCTCTTTACAAACTAATATTTGCTTTACATTAAAATGGATAAATTTGCCAGAAAAAAATGTTTCATATTCCTTATTTAAACAAATAAATACGTACCTGAATATCATTTTCATCAGTGACAATAAATTCCCGATAATCATATTCACCATATTCTCTCTTGACATTTATACCACGGCGTGGGAACATTTAGTAGATAACAGTTCTCATTTATTGATCTTGGATATAATAAGGAGGTGATACTATAACGTATTCAGCACCATCGTAGTCCTCAAAGATATCTTGAATATTTCCTTTTCAAGATGACCTGAAGCTCAACAAATGGAGGGAACATTATGAGACAAGCACCTGTACGGATGCTACTTGCCCTGGTGACTATTTTCCTGCTGGCAGGTGTACACAACGCCACTGCCAAGGAGGCAGACACCATCGACGAACTGGTGGCCATGTTTGATGATTCAAAATGTGCCGAATGCCATGAAGAAATTTATAAGGAATGGCAGCAGTCATGGCATGCCAAGGCGGTCAACTCTTCTTTAAAGGGTATGCGCAACTTCATTGCCGTTGGCGTAGCCAAGGAATGGAATACAAAACTTACCAAGGACCAGGTTCTCAA
Organism: Desulfobulbaceae bacterium; assembly: GCA_030613515.1. GTDB lineage: Bacteria > Desulfobacterota > Desulfobulbia > Desulfobulbales > Desulfobulbaceae > Desulfobulbus_C. The sequence continues at coordinate 12,247 of JAUWLT010000048.1, read as the reverse complement.
ATGTTTGGACTGTCATGCACCGGCAGTCAACTATGCTTCTGAAAAACTGGCCGTGGAAATCGGCGGGCTCATTGTCAACGCCTTTGAAAACAAGGACGAAAATGCCAAGAAACAGCTGGCAAAACTCAATGTCGGCTGCCTCTCCTGCCATAACATTAAGGCAACTGCTGTGGCTAGAGGTCTGCGTGGAGCTCCGGAAAAAGGCGTTGTCTACGGACCCAACGGTGAAGATGGGGATGATTTTCATAAATCCATTGAAACACCGGACCTCTCACGCTCCGTGTTCTGTATGCAGTGCCACGGGGTATACAAGGCACCGGACGGAGAGACCATCCAGTGCAACACCCTTTCCGGCAGCTACCAGAACTCTTACATAAGTATGGGTGGCAGTAAGACCTGCCAGGAATGCCACATGAAGAAAGGGCATCTCTTTCCCGGCGGACATGACCTGGATACTGTCAAGGAAGGATTGGGCTTTGATGTGCAGTTTGCCCAGTACCAGCACCTGCCCGGCAAAATCAAGGGCGTGAAAGATGCCAAAAAATGGGTGCCGAGCGTGGTGGTCACCGCCTTTGTGGAAAACAAGACCGGTCACCGTGTACCGGATGGCTGACTCTGGTCAGGTAAAGTGGTCCTGGAAGTGACCGCAAACAAGATCAGTGATGATGCCGAAACAAAGGAAGGCAAAGCAAAGGATGATAAAGCAAATGAACTGTTCAGGGCTGAAAAGACCTGGTTTGAAATCGGTGTGGACACTGATCGTGACATGCGTTACGGAGCATGGCAGATTAAAGAAATCATCGACCTGACCCTGCCCCCTCTGCAGACCCAGAAGGAGCAGTACCTGATCAACTTTGACACTGATGTCGAGAAGGTGGAGCTGGAAGCAAAGCTCTACTACTATATCAGTGGCGGCAAGGGTGATGTGGTCTATTCAGTTAAGAAGACACTTGAATTTGATGTAGACTGACAATAGATTACTACGTCTCAGCTGTATTTAACGGGTCTGTGAAAACAGACCCGTTTTTTTGTATTCTTTCAACAGGCCTGCAGCAACTGCCTGAGTGCTGTCTGGCGCAACCCCGTGATTACCCTTAAAAAGCAGGCATCATAGGGTTCAACGGTTTAAGCTGTTATAAAACTCTTTAAGGTCATAATCAAGGAAATGTTGTATTTTTGAAAGGTTACCTGAATGCCCCTGCCAGAGATTACTGGCTTTACAGGTAAGGAGCAGTTCCCTGACTTTATCTTTCATTGAGAGCCAGAGATTATTACGATATTCGCTGTCCAGAGTTATCAGGTCACGGGTATTATCAAGAGTCCTTTTCAATAAAAGCTTAAAAGAGATAGTATTGAAAATGATCATGCCGACAACAAGAGTAATAATGAAAAGTGTTAAGGGAACTATAAGGTTTACCGGGGTAAATGTTCCATTTCGCAACGCTGTAAAAAGAGGCTCCCGGGGCAGCGAGATAACACTGTTTGTAATAACGTCACCGAAACACAAAAGAAACAAAGCAACACCAAGACTTATTTTGCATATCTTTCTAAAGAGTCGTCTCCCCCTTTTTGTGAATTCGGTCATGGCCTCACTGACAATCTTCAGTTCATTCACCTGCCTGTCAATATCTTCAAGAATATGGTTAATCCTGAAGTCCGGTGCTTCCTGTATTTTCTCAATAAGCTGCTCTCGTTCCTGTGGCCACGAGTCCCCGACCTGGGATGGATCTGTTATTTGAGAAGAATAGGTGAGAAAAATGTGGGGAATATCTTTACGCCCGGTCATCTGCGACATGTTCCAGCAAAGTGTACCGTAGGATCGAACAAGGTCACTTAAATTGTCACATTCATCTATACGGCTCATAACAAAGACTATTCTGTCTTCACCGGATTTTTCCGGTAATGTATTTCTAATTGCCGTATAGGTTTCCTTGATGGTCCCTGCTTTATGCGGATCGAACATGAGAACGATCCGGTCGGCCATCTTGGCAAATTCACCGAGGCTTTCAAAGTAATCATACCCACGATCCTTCTCAGTCGTCGCATCAAGCATGCCGGGACTGTCAATGATGGCCAGGTCTTCAAGGTTCGGAGTGTCGACATTCTTCAGGCAAAAATGAGAGATAAACCGTTTCCCATATTTTTTGAACTTAACAAAGGGTAACCGGTCGTCATTAACAAGTGTTGATCCCGGCACTTCTTTTGGTTGTTTACTTCCCTCCGATGTAAGTACGGTAAAAGCATCATCGGTTGGAGCCTGACCGGTTCGCTGGACATCCTTACCAATAATTTCATTTATCAGGGTTGATTTCCCGGAAGAGTAATTACCTATGATCAGGACAATGGGTTTCCACTTCATGGTCGACTCAAGGCCGCTGAAATCAATATTGTATTTGGAAAAAAGCGGTGCAATTTTCTTATTTACCTTTTTCTCGATTTCCACCTGCATTTTATTCTTACTCATGTCTGCTCCCTTTCCGGTACTGTTAATGATAGGATCTTAATGATAATGATGAAAATCGTGTAAGTAAAAATTACAAACCAACATAGAAAGAGTCAACAGTTTTCACCGAGTTACCGGTTATCTTTTGATTTATAATCTCATGACTACCCGCATTGCGGGCAGAGGATTTTCATATTTTCCCCGAAAAACGGCTTAAAGGTATCATTAGAGCACTGCCGGCACTGTAACGGCTCTATGGATTTCATTACCGGGTTGTATTGCAGGGTAATGGTTTTCTTTTTTCTGCCCACTGAAACTTTGAAAAATATTTTTACCACCGGGCATTTCAGGAGCATGGCGCCGCCAAGTTTCAGGTTAATCCTGATGCTGTATTTTTTAAAAAGGTCATCGGTTTTGGCAGCAAGTTCAGCCGGGATCAACTCTATTTTTTCTTTACGGTCGCTGATAAGACGCTCGGATAAACCTGACCGTTTCAAATTTTTTTCCATTTCCTGTCGCAGGGCGGTGTAATATTCGTTCAAATTTTTTACATCACGTCGGTATCTTCGATTCATGCTTGCTTCAAAATCTTTTAATTCAACGGCAAGAGCGGTTTTAGCATTGTTTTGCACCAACTTTTCAATTCTTTTTATTTCCTTCTCAGAAAGACCAACCGGAGTTGCTTCATCGGCGAAATCCATTTCAACACCGGCAAGACCGTCTGCCATGGTGGAGACCTCAACAAAGGTGTCCCGGTTATAGACCAGGGTGAGCAGCCCCTCTTTCTGTTCATCGCTCTGGGCAAGATAGCTGCAATGAAGAAGGATATATTCGCTCAGTGTCGGCGCTGTTTTCCCTACCTTACCCACTCCATTACGAAAATGAAACCGTTCCTGGATCAGCCGATCAAATCCGGCTGTTTTCAGGTAATCAAAACGCAAGCTGCAGCTTGTGACCGGAATCCGGTCGCGGGCAACAGTCACCATCTTTTCAAGAAGGGGCGAGCCATAGTGGATTTCACCTTCTCCTTCACCCCCGGTTCCGAATTGCAGGTTTAGATACTCGGAAACAGAGAGTTCATCCGCCAGTTCTTCCGGCAGTACGGCATCCATGGCCAGCCCCTGATCTTCAACAGCACCGCCGTGAGTTCTGATAAAGTCCCGGGCAAAAAATCTCAGGTCAATATCACCATCATAATTCATAATCGTCCCCAAACAATTTCTCATCAAGTTCCCTGGTGTTACCATACTGGGTCTTGGAGCGTTTTATCCTGGTTCCCAGTTTGGCAAACTCCTTACCACGCATCTCCGGCGAATCAGAGTTTACCCAGATTTCATATACCATGTCCTCAAAATCCTTTTCTCCCCGAACGCGTCCCAGAATCATGTCTATTTCCCCGATCACCATTTCAAACATATTGATTTTTTTGTCCAGGATTTCCAGTATATACTCTTCCAGACTCCCCTTACCGCAGAAGTTGTAAATCATAACCTCGTTTTGCTGACCCAACCGGTGGATTCTGCCGATTCGCTGTTCGATTTTCATGGGGTTCCAGGGCAAATCGTAGTTGATCATCTGGTGGCAGAACTGCAGGTTTCTTCCCTCGCCGCCGATCTCGGTGGTAATCAATATGTCTTTTTCGTCCCGAAACGACTCAATAGCTTCATCCTTTTTGCGGTTGCTCATGGAGCCGTGAAAGGTAACAAAAGAAATATCGTGCCATGACAGGTAATCGGATATTTCATCCATCGAGCCGATATATTTAACAAAAACGATCTTTTTACCCCTAGTGTTTTTCAACAGTTTGCCAAGCGCCTTGTTTTTACCGGTTTCACCGGTGATGGACCGGCACAGGTTTCGGATTACCTCAATCCGGTCGCGAAAATCATTGAGCCAATCATCATCACGTTCAAGAAGGCGACGCAGGGTCAGGGACAGCGCCCTTGGCGATGATCCGGCCTCAGCCAGAAGATTTTTCAGGAGCATCCGGTTCGCGTGCCTGCCGCTTTCATTAATGCTGCAGGCGAGACCGGTTACCATTTCATAAAGCTTAAGCTCTTCTCCCACGGGATTGATTTGCACCGTTTGCGCAAATCTCGGGGGAATATTCAAGGCTGCCAACGCCCTGGTGTTCCTGATCATTACCTGGTCCAGCAAACTTCGCAGCCGGGTCTGGTTTCTGGGACTGACGGCGTCTCCCTGGGTCATAAATTCTTTTTTGAATTCCGAAGCTGTTTTCAGAAGTCCGGGTTTGAGCAGGGTAATAAGGTTATACAGCTCCATGAGATTGTTTTCCACCGGAGTGGCGGTCAGGAACAGGAGAAAACGTTTTTTCAGGGCATTAACCAGCTTCCAGTTCAGGGTATTCCTGTTTTTAAGATGATGCGCCTCGTCAACGATCACCATATCATATTCCCGTGACGTCACTTTGCTGAAATTCTTTTTTGATTTTGCCTGGTTAATGGAGGCAAGAACAAATGGGCTACGCCAGAATTCGTCGTTGATTTTAGTGCCCTGATCATCAGTGGAAACAAAATCAAGGTCGAATTTTACCTGAAGCTCTTCCTTCCACTGGCTCACCAGCGGGGTGGGAGTGAGAATGAGTACGCTTTTGACCATACCCCGCTCTATATATTCCTTGAGGACCATGCCGGCTTCTATGGTTTTGCCCAATCCCACCTCGTCGGCAAGCATGGCACGTCCCCGAAAGGTCTTCAGCACCTTGCGGACGGTTTCCTCCTGGTACCAGAAGGATTCAATGTTATGCAGAAGAGGAGGACAGATGAGATTTTCAAAGGAATTACGTAAACTGATCCGATGGGCATCAATGGTTACATGCAAGGCCTCAGGACGGACTGTTTCGCCTTTTTCCAGGGCTGAAAAAAAAGATTCGTTGTCAAGCGTTATGGTGACGGGAATGACGGCCGGCTTTTTTGTATCTTCAGTTTTCTTATTTTCAGGTACAGACGGACCAGATTTTTGCTTTTCAGTACCGACTTGCGAAGTGGGTGATTGCCTGCTCTCAGTGTCTGAATGGTTCAGGGAATGGCCGGGTCTTTTGTTTTGCCGCCGGGGCTGGATATTTTTTTCCGGCGTCTTTTTCTTCTTCCCGCTTTTCTCCAGGTATTGTTTCTTCTTTATCTGATCTTTGCAATATTGTTCTACGCCGGATGCCTGATGCAACTGCTTTACCATCTCTTTTTTGGGAAGATCCATCCAGGATAATTTCCGGCGGTACTCTTTTATGATTTTATTGGCTTCATTATACTTTTTTTCCTTAATAAGGGAGTTGATATACGGAGGATGCTCCTCGACCGCAAGATGCCCTGTCCGAAATAACCCTGCATACCCCTGGAGCACGACATCTTTCCTTTCCATTTCCCGGCCAAGTTCCACCAGGACTTCAAACAATTTATGACTCTCCGGTGGCTTGGCCTTCAGAGCTTTCATAAAACATGCCAGGGCCTTGTGCAATTTGCCGTCGTCCCAGTGTTTCACACCCTTGTCATAGAAAAAATATCCCCTTTTAAAGCGGGCAAATTCATCTTTAGCTTTGCTCTGTTTCTTTGGTGTTTTTTTCCGTTTGGTTTTCTTTTTCTTTGCCATTACATCCGGTTAGGTTGTTGATTCGTATACGTTAATCCTGTGCTTACCTGTTTCGAATTTCGTTCTTCTTATTTCGAATTTTCCGGTTTATCCGGCTTAGATATCTTCTATCTTCTCTGTTCAATTGTCCTGCAGCAACTGCCTGAGTGCTGTCTGACGCAACCCCGTGTCCTGATTTGCCACGGCAATGGCCATGGCCCGGCGAGTGCCGACAAAGACGGCAAGCTTTCTGGCCCGTGTAATGCCGGTATAGATGAGGTTACGGAAGAGCATTCGAAAATGCTGAGTCAGCACGGGTATAATGACCACTTCAAATTCCGAGCCCTGGGATTTATGAATGGTAATCGCGTAGGCAATTTCCAGTTCCGTGATCTGCTCGCGCTGGTATTCCACCTCCCGCGCGTCCTGAAAAAAACGAACCACCAGGGTCAATGCCTCGTTATTGATATTTGTGATGATGCCGATATCCCCGTTAAACACATTAAGATCATAGTTGTTACGACGATGGATAACCCGGTCCCCGACCCTGAACACCCGCTCACCAATTGTGATCTCCGGCCTGCCCTGCTGCTGCGGATTAACTGCCTGCTGAAGCATCCTGTTGAGTGATGCCGTACCCAGGCTGCCCCGGATCATGGGGGACAGCACCTGGATTTCACAATCAGACCCATAGTATTTGGGAATCCATTCGGTGTATAATCGGCGCACTACGTCCTCAGCGGTCAGGCGATAGTAGAGCGATGACCAGGGATGTACTTTTTTAAGTACTGTTGCCAGTTCGGTTGCGGCGCTGTCGGCTGTTGTCAGAGCATGCAAATCCACATGACTGAACTGGACGGGCAGCTCAAACCTGTTGGACTCATAACCGGCAGTCTGATCGGGCTGGTCGAGATCGGTATCAAAACAGAGCGGATCATCGTCGCCGGCTGCCTCCCGTTCCTCCACAGTTTTGTAATGATACTTGGCCCGGTCAATAAACCTGAGCTGAGCCTGGGTCGCCTGCTCGGAATCAATAAAAAAGCAGTCGGAGTTGTTCCACAGACCGGGATCTTTAAGGGGCGAGTTGATGCGCGGTAATTCACCCCGGTTGATCTGGTGGGCATAGGTAATAATCTCGGATTCCCTGGCCTGGCGGAAGATAGTGGTCAACCTGTGGCTGGGGATAAAGCCCGAACCGATCATATCCCGCAGCACATTCCCGGCCCCGACCGAGGGCAGCTGGTCGGCATCGCCGATAAACAGAACTGCGGTATCCTTTGCCACCGCTTTGAGCAGGGAAGCAGTAAGGGTGATATCGAGCATGGAACATTCATCCAGGATCAGGACATCACATTGCAGCGGATTGTCTTCACCCCGTTTAAATCCCGTACCCTGAAATTCCAGCAACCGGTGGATGGTCTTTGCCTCAACTCCGATAACCTCGCCCATACGCTGGGCAGCCCGGCCGGTTGGGGCAGCCAGCATGACGGACCTGCCCATGGCCCTGAACAATTCCACCAGCATCCGGGTGGTGGTGGTCTTACCGCAACCGGGACCGCCGGTCAGGATTGAGCATTGACAGCCGGCAATGGACTGGACGGCCGCTGCCTGTTCGTCACTGAGCCGGATAGAGGATTTTTTCCCGTAGCGGGCAAGCCAGTCAGCAGTACGCTTAACATCCAGGGGTATGGGACGTACCATTTTGCACAAGCGCTCAGCCACGTATTTTTCATCATAATAGAGACTTTTGGAATAATAACAGCGTTGCTCTACCCCTTTGTCATCTGCCAGCATTCGGACCCGCAAGGCGTCCTGCTGCTCCATCTCCTGCAGGAAATCGGGGATTTCCCCTGATACCTGCTTCATATCGAGCAGTTCACAGACCCCTCCAATAATCTGTTCAAGTGTCAGGTAGCAATGCCCCTGTTCACGGCTTGCCGACAGGACGTGGCGGATGGCGGCAGTGATTCGCAGGGGTGAATCTTCTGCAAAGCCGATGGACAGGGCCACCCGGTCGGCAGTGAAAAAACCAATGCCGTATAGATCAACTGCCAGCCGGTACGGGTTTTCCGACACGAAGGCAATGGAGTTGTCACCGTACTGTTTATAAATGCGTACGGCAAACAGGGTAGAGATACCGTGGGACTGAAGGAAGATCATTACATCACGGATGGCGCGATGCTCCAGCCAGGCGTTTTTAATGGAGGATAGTTTTTTGTCGGCAATCCCCGGGACTTCGGTGAGCCGCTGGATATCATGCTCAAAGACATCCAGGGTGTCTTTAGCAAAATGACGAACAATCTTACGTGCGGTTTTGGGGCCAACACCCTTGATCAGGCCTGATCCCAGGTATTTTTCCAGGGCTCCAGCTGTTGCAGGTTTCAGCTCAGTGGCAGCGTCGGCCTTGAACTGACGACCGAATTTCGGGTGCACGGTCCAGGAACCGACAAACTCCATGGTTGCACCGGCAAAGACCTGCATCTGATGGACAGTAACAGTTGCGATCTCACCATGGGCATCAAAAGGCTGTACCCGTAGAACCGACCAACCGTTATCCGGATTGTGATAGGTGATCCGCTCGACAATGCCGCGGACTTTTTCTGAAATATGCGAGGACTGCACCAAGACCTCTTGGTAAGAGGACGCGAAAGAGGGTCAGCAGCTTTTGCCTGCAGCTACCTCGGCAAAATTCTTTGTTAAAAACTCACATTCCACAGGGTTCAGATCAAAACGCATCTGTGCGTCTTTAAGTACCTGTTTACGCTCTTTTTCAGGATGTTCCTGCATAATCTCACCGATCCAGCAGACAGCTTTCTGCAGATTTGTCGACGTTGTTACCACCTTGCCATTTCCCATATTCATTTCTCCAAAGATCAGCGGCAACTCAGCCGCCCTGTCTTTAAGCCAAAACCTTTCACCTGATACTTTACACCTTACACCTAATAAACCCCCTTGCCAAGATCACCCTTGACTGTCCATCATAAGCAATGATAAACTTCTAATAAGGAAAGAATGTAAAGGAGGCAATGGACCATGGAAAACCTCAGCGGACATTTTCTCATTTCAACACCGCAGATGGCTGATCCCCGATTCCAAGAGCAGGTTATTTATCTCTGCGCCCATAATGATGACGGTGCCATGGGGGTTGTAATCAACAATCCCAACCACGAAATCTCAATGCTCGAAGTGCTGTCCTGCGCCAACATACCTCTTCCTGAAAAGCCCCTGCCGCCGGTGTACATGGGGGGACCCGTGGAAATGGATGCAGGATTTATACTGTACAGCTCGGATTATCAATCAGAAAATGCTCTTGTAATCACACCAAAGGTCTCGCTCTCCCGTGATTCCAGACTGCTTGAGGATATCTCCAAAGGATGTGGCCCCCGTGACTATCTTTTCCTGCTTGGCTATGCCGGTTGGGCAGCCGGACAGCTTGAATTTGAACTGATGGACAACTCCTGGTTGACCGTACCCGCTGATATTAATGTTTTGTTCCACACTCCGGATGAATTCAAGTGGAAAAAAGCAGCGTACAGGTATGGAATAGATATCTCCATGTTCACTGATGCTATCGGCAACGCCTGATATTTCTAAAAGTCCTGCAGCACACCACGGAGTCTCGCAGAGCTCGCTTACCTCTGCATGCGCTCAGAACGTGCGGCATAGAACAGACTATAGCCACCCGTTCTGATCACGCACATCCGGAGTCTAAGCTTACCTGGTGCACTGCTGAACTTTTAAGTTTAATTTTGACTTCATCAGATTGCATGTGCCGGTGAACGATAACGCACCATGCCTATTTCATGGCTGGTGCGTTTTTATTATATCCAGAGATCAGAATGAGCGAACACGAAACTGCACAAAAACAAAAAATTTCCCTTTCCGATATATTTATCTGCAGCCGCTGCGGTTACTGTTGCCAGGGCGATACAACGGTCTCCCTGGACGAGCAGGACCAGGAACGAATGATCAACAAGCTGGGGCTTTCTCGTAAGGAAGTCCGGGAAAAATACTGGCGGGTGAGCGGCAACGTGGTGCAGATGAAAATCAAAGATCATCACTGTATTTTTTATGATGAAGAAACCGGCTGTACGGTCCACGAAGGTCGGCCCTGGCGTTGCGGCCAGTGGCCGCTGCATCCGAGCATTCTGTCCGATGAAAATAACTTTGTTACCATTCGCGAGTCCTGCCCCGGCATCAACAGGGAGCTGAGCTATGAGGAATTCTGTTCCATCCTCAAACAGCTGCTGGAGCAAAACCAAAAAATGACATTCTGATCCTTCTTTTTCTTTTGCCCGACAACTGGTAACATCATGAAGTTTGTACTTCTCTTTTTAGGAAAAACCAGGGAAGGCTACCTGGACCAGGGTATCCGTGATTACGCGAAGCGATTGAACCGTTATGTACGGCTTGAAATAAAGATACTGAAAGATAAACACGCAAAAAATGATTCCGACCGGGTAATCATGGCCCGTGAGGCAGAACTGCTGCTGGCCCGGTCTGATTCCTCTTCACTCACCGTAGCCCTGGATCCAAGAGGGAGAGAGTATGACTCCCAAGAGCTTGCAACCGTACTTGAGGGCTGGGAAAACCGCGGTCTGCAGACCATTACCTTTCTCATCGGCGGATACTTGGGCCTGGATAAAAAGGTGCTTGATCACGCCGACTTGACCTGGTCCCTGTCCAGGCTTACTTTTACCCATGAGATAACCCGTTTTATCCTGCTCGAACAGCTTTACCGGGCCTGCTCCATTAAGGCGGGTCACAACTATCATAAATAGTAAATAAATATGGAAATTAAACAATATACAAAAAATATCTCAAGCCATTTCGAAGAATTTTCAGAGGCGATCAAGAGTGACTCTCCCGTTAATGTTCACTCCATTCACGTGGTCGGCAGTGCGCTGACCCCTGACTTTATCCCCGGACATTCTGATGTTAATTCCATTGTCGTTGTGGACGAGGTAACCCTTGAGTTTCTCGATTTCATAGTCAGGCTTGGCAAAAAGTACAGTCAACATGGTGTAGCCGCCCCCCTGCTCATGACACCTGGTTACATTGAGAGTTCTTTAGATGTCTTTCCCATTGAATTCCTGAATTTTTCCGCCATTCATCTTACCATGTTCGGCCCTGACCTTTTTCGGGATCTCTCCATAGACCGTACGCACCTTCTGCTGCAATGCGAGCGGGAAGTTAAGTCAAAACTGCTCTGGCTGCACCAGGGGTATATTGAATCCCTGGATGATGAAAAACTACTGGACGTGTGGCTGAGCAATTCCATTACCGGTTATATACCGCTTTTCAGAGCTATTCTTTTCCTGGGTGGCCAAAAACTAATGCTCTCCGCTCAAGACACTGCTGCTGCCATAGAAAAATTCATCGGCCTTGATACCGGAATTTTCAAAAAAATTGTCCAGCTGAAAAATCCAGAAACTGCTGAAGACGATGAGCAGCTCTGTGACTGTTTTGCAGACTACTACCACGCAACCCAAGAGCTTACCAAATATGTTGAAAAACTTGCTGATTAGATTTTTTCTTCTGCTGCTGCTGACGACGCCGGCCCCGCTCTTCGCTGTTACCCCGCCGGTGCCTGCTGTTCCGCCCGGACAGGTAGTTGACCTTGCCGGAATCATCGATACTGCGCAGGAACAGCAGCTTGTCGATCTTCTGCATGAACTTGAGCAGAAAACCACTGTTCAAATGGTTATCCTCACCATCACTTCCCTTGACGGTGAAGACATCAACTCATTTTCTCTCAAAACTGCAGAACAGTGGCAACTGGGCCGGAAAGAAAATGATAATGGTTTACTCCTCACTGTAGCCAGGGAGGATAAGAAATACAGATTTGAAACCGGTTACGGTCTTGAATCGGTGCTGTCCGACAGTCTGCTGGGATCAATCGGCAGAAAAGCACTGGTGCCCTATTTCAAGCAGGGCAACTATGGCCAGGGTATTGGTGCAGCAGCCGAGCGGGTTATTGATGTACTTGCCAGAATGTACCAGGTGGAGATTACCGGTAAAGAGCAGCTGCCTGCCGTCCAGAAGAAAACCAACTCTCCGGTGCCGAACCTGGTGGTTTTTCTGCCGATGCTGATTTTGTTCATCAGCATTATCAGTGTCAGAAGAAGAAACAGAAAGTCCGGAGGGGGGGCGCCTGTCATCTTCCCGGTAGGATGGGGATCCGGCGGGGGATTTGGTGGCGGCATCGGAGGCTTCGGT
>JAUWLT010000262.1 GCA_030613515.1 Desulfobulbaceae bacterium | reverse complement strand
GTAGAGAGAGCAGAGGAAATCCTGGAAAGCGGTAAGGTAATAGACACCCTGCAGCAATGGGTCAGTACCCAGAACAGAAAGCCGGAAGCAGGACTCAAAATGCTGAAAACAATAATTGCTGAAGGTCAGTGTTGATGGAATTATTGATCATAAAAAGCAGGGATCATTATTTTCGTTTTCAGGGAGATTCCTATAATACATGCCCGATGAACAAAGCCAGCGTCTTTCCCATGGAACAGGTTGCTGAGGTACAAGTTTTTAAAAAGAAGCTGGAAAACGACGGGTTTGCAGATGCTGCAATTTACAGACTGACTATCATTGAAGAGCCTTTCCTGGAGTAACTCGTTATCAAACTTCTGCTGACCAAATCTCAACAACTGGAGTTGAGGAAAAACACGGAGAAGCCGGTTATCCTGCCTGACCATATCAACCTCTCTGTCCTCTACTGTGGAATTTGCCGAACTGATGCCAAAATGTGGGCTCAGGGCCACAGGGATCTCGTTCTCCCCCGTGTCCCTGGTCACGAAATAGCCGCGGTTGACAAGCAGACCGGCACCCTCTATACCGTCTGGCCGGGACAGGCCTGTGGTTCCTGCTCGTACTGCCGAAATGGACGGGAAAATCTCTGTGAAGAGATGAAAATTATCGGTTTTCATTCCGATGGTGGATTTGCAAGCTCCCTTATCAGCCCTGCGGCAAGTCTCATTCAAGTCGAAGAAGACATCGCGCCCCAGCTCCTGTGTTTCTGCGAACCCGTTGCCTGTGTACTCAATGGCCTGGAAAAAGTAAGTCTTGCAAAAGGAGAGACTGTTATCATTTATGGAGGCGGCGTGGTTGGACTGCTTGCTGCGCTGGTCTGCTTAGACAAGGGGGCGTATCCCACCCTTGTTGAAAAAGATGAGAATAAAATTGCCAAGGCAGTACCTTTTGCAGATGCATGCGGCATCACGGTTAAACGGGATTGCGGAGAAAATAACTTTGATATCGGATTAAATGCCTGCGACAGCCCTCTGGCCTTTGGCCAATGCCTCAACAAACTGCGCAAGGGGGGAAGATTTTGCTATTTCTCTGGTCTGCCAGGGGCCTCCGGGATTGGCGCCGGGGACCTTAATCTCATCCATTATAAAGAGCTGCTCGTTGCCGGCTCCTACGGTCCTCGTAAAGATCACATGAGACAGGCCGTCTCTTTTTGTGCCGGACAGCAGCCCCTTGTGTCGCTGCTCATTGAAGAAATAATCCGCCCGGAGAAGGCACCGGACAAGATGGCGGATATCCTTGCAGGAAAAGCCTACAAATACCTCATCGATTTCACTGGCCAGGCACCTCACTTCTGACCGGCATCTCTCATTGACAACAATATTGTCATAACAGTACACAGCCCGCCTCACATTATGGTTCAGGCGACAACTCCACGAACAAACAGTGGCAGCGTTTCACAAACATCCCCCTGCATGAAAAAATCCGTCAACGGGGAAGAACGCGAATCAACTGCACTCAATGAGGTATGTTCCGTATTGAACTCATAGAGAAGGCCACCCTGCTGCTTTACCAGTAAGGGCAACTCGGCAGCAGGAAAGACCTGGGCGGAGGTCCCAACAACCATCAACAGGTCACAGTGTGCGATTAGAGAATGAATTTCCGCCAGACTCCGAACGGATTCACCGAATAAGACGACGTTTGGTTTTAATGGGAATTCACACCCATCACACTGTGGAACCTCCCGGGCCTGGTAATGGACTTCAGTTACCGGTATCAGTTCTCCACATTTGATGCACTGCAGGTGCAAATGATCGCCATGGATTTCAAGCACCTTCGCATTGCCGGCAAGTTGATGCAGGTTATCAACGTTCTGGGTGATAACACCGTGCAAAAGGCCTCTGTTTTCCAGCTCGGCCAAGGCAAGATGTGCCGGGTTGGGCTCTTTACCGATGAGAATTGTACCCATGGCCCGATACAGCTGCCATGCCTTGGCAGGGTTTCGCATGAAAACATCAAAAGTGGCGTATTCGTCCGGTGAAAAAACCTGCCACAGCCCGTCTGCACTGCGAAAATCCGGGATACCGCTGCCCACTGATATCCCAGCTCCTGTCAATGTTACAGGATGTGATGCCTTTCTGAACCGTTTAATTGCTTCTGCAAGATATTTTTCATCTTTACCGAGAATAACGGTTTTCATAATGTCCCTCCTGTATAACCTTTCAGCTGCCCTTGCAAGACCCCGACAGTAGCCTCAACGTAACCGTTCACTGGGCTTTTAACTATGCAGCTTTACATATCCAAATTCTGTAAGTCGTTACAGGTTCCCCAGATTCGAAGTCTTCGCTTATCTGTGCAGGCGTGCTCGGACGCTATAGCCCCTCTATGCGGGTGGGCGCGACCGTGCAAATATGGGGTGCCTGTGACGACTTACGCCTCAACTCATCTTTACCAGGCTCAGCACTGCGCCGACAAGTCCGTTGATCACTGCAGCAGCGCGTTTATAGTCCAAAGTGTCGGGACGGTCGGTTGGCTTATGGTAGTGGGGATTGCGGTAAAAAGCTGTATCTGTAAGCATCACTGCCGGGTAACCGTGGCGGTTGAAGGACCAGTGATCAGAATAGTCGATACCATAGACAAAAAAAGGGCCGTTAAGCCTGGCTATCGGCAGGTCGGTGCCCTGCTGAAAACCGGCCTTTATCAGGGTTGCCCAACGCCAGGAACGCAGATTACCGACCAGGGCGATAAAATTACCGGCTTTTGGGTACATTCTGTTCATTAAAGGAAAGGGATAGGACTGGGAGCCGTTTTCATCCTGAAAATATCCAATCATCTCCAAACAGATCATCCCCTGTACCCGGGCACGCTGCTGTTTCAGGCTGCGGGCAAACACATAGCTGCCCATGTTCTTTGTCCGAAATACGGGCGGCTCTTCAAGGCAAAAGGCTACCAGCCTGAGTCCGGGAGGCGGGTCTGGAGCCAGGATGCGTGCCAGCTCAAGCAGGCCGGCTATTCCGCTGGCGTTGTCATCAGCTCCCGGCGAACGACTGACAGTGTCGTAATGGGCACCGACAACAAGCAGGGGCGCACGCCCTTTGGCCAATTCTTCATTTACAGGAAGAGCAATAATGTTATGACAGGTAACTTTTCCCCACACTACTGGTTGGGTGAGGACTTGATAACCAAGTTGACTGAAATACGTTGCTATATAGTCCTGGATTTTACTAAGAAGGTCCGGTCTCGTTCGAGGGCGGGGTCCGATTTCTATAGCCAGCCAGTTGACAAGTTCCTGGAGCCTGGCAGGATCACAGAGTTGTATGTCTCGCATAAATGCTCAGCCCCTCTTTGCAATCTTTGCTTATCCTTCCCCTCTCCC
>JAUWLT010000208.1 GCA_030613515.1 Desulfobulbaceae bacterium | reverse complement strand
TCTTCAGAGGTTATCCCCATGGTCAAACTGGTCTCTCGTGGTGACACCACCATGGTGGACTCCTACCTGACCCCGCATATCCGCAGCTACCTGGAGAGCTTTAAAAAAGGATTCAGGGATGGTCTTGCCGAAACCCAGCTGCTGTTCATGCAGTCGGATGGCGGCCTGGCACCGGCTGAGGATTTCACCGGCAGTCGGGCCATCCTTTCCGGTCCTGCCGGCGGAGTGGTCGGCTATGCCATGACGACCTATAACAGGGAGACAAAAAAACCGGTCATCGGCTTTGACATGGGTGGAACCTCTACCGATGTTTCGCGATACGGTGGTGAGTATGAGCTGACCTTTGAAACCCGAACCGCAGGGGTTCGTATCCAGGCGCCTCAATTAGACATCAGAACCGTGGCAGCCGGCGGCGGCTCACGCCTCTTTTTTGACAACGGCATGTTTCTGGTCGGCCCTGAATCTGCGGGCGCCCATCCCGGCCCGGTCTGCTACCGGAAAAACGGCTTTCTTGCCGTTACGGATGCCAACCTGGTACTGGGACGGTTGCAGCCGGATCATTTCCCCAATATTTTCGGCAAAGATGAAGACCAGCCCCTGGATTTTGACGAGTCCCGGCACCAGATGTCTAAATTAACAGATACAATCAACGACTATTACAAAGACAGCAACCGTCCGCCACTCACGGTTGAGGAAACAGCACTTGGTTTTCTTAAAGTGGCCAACGAGGTCATGGTCCGGCCGATCCGTGAAGTTTCAGTGATGCGGGGCTTTGACATCAAGGATCATGTGCTGGCAACCTTTGGCGGCGCAGGCGGTCAGCATGCCTGTGCCGTTGCCCGCAGTTTAGGCATATCCTCTATCTTTATCCATCGCTTTGCCGGTATCCTTTCGGCCTACGGCATAGGCTTAGCAGACACGGTTGCCGAAAAACAGCAGCCTGCAGCAGAGGTTCTCTCGAAAAAAGCACTTCCCGACCTTATCGATACGCTCTCAACCCTTCAACAGAAAACCGAACAGGAACTCGCGGATCAGGGAATCGCAGGGGAGGCAATGCAGAGCCTGCACTATCTCAACCTACGCTATCAGGGCACGGATACGCCGATGATGATTGAACAGCCCTCAGATAACGACTTTATGCAGGCCTTTACAACCGCTTATCAGCGGGAATTTGGTTTTGAACTGAGCGGCCGCGATATCCTGGTTGACGACCTGCGCGTCCGCTCCATCGGCAGGGCCTCAAAACTTACATCGTTTCCCATCACAAGTGGTGATGGGCCTTTAATAAAACTTTCCACCACCCGTTGCTACTTTGAAGGTGGCTGGCAGCAGACCGATCTGTACAACCTGAACGATCTCAAGGGAGGCGATACAATTCAAGGCCCGGCTATCCTGATCCAGGACACCAGCACCATGGTCATAGAACCTGACTGCACCGCTGTAATCACTGAATATGGTGACGTAAAAATAAATATTCAAGTACGCAGTTGCCAACACCACCAGATCGACACTGCTGTTGACCCTGTGCAGTTGTCCATTTTCAGCAACCTGTTCATGTCCATTGCCGAACAGATGGGCAGGATGCTGCAAAAAACCGCCATCTCAACCAATATCAAGGAGCGGCTCGATTTTTCCTGCGCCCTGTTTGGCCCGGACGGCAACCTTGTTGCCAATGCCCCTCATGTCCCGGTTCACCTCGGAGCCATGAGCGAGGCGGTCAAGGAGCAGATTCGCCGGGTGCAGGATCTCAGCCCGGGCGATGTGCTGGTCGCCAATCATCCGGCTGCAGGCGGAAGTCATTTACCCGACATTACCGTCATGACCCCGGTATTTAAGGACAATACAATCATCTTCTGGGTTGCCGGTCGCGGTCACCATGCCGACATAGGCGGCATCTCACCCGGATCCATGCCACCCGGCTCACGGCAGCTCATTGAAGAGGGAGCAGCCATCCTTTCCTTTAAGCTCGTTGAAAACGGTGTCTTTCAGGAACAGGGCATCACAGAGCTGCTGCTGGCACCGGAGCAGCTTGAACCTGAGCAGGGACGACCACCCATCAGCGGTACACGACTGCTGGCTGACAACCTTTCCGACCTCAAGGCACAGGTCGCTGCCAACCAGAAAGGGATTGATCTTATCCTGGAAATGGTCGATCACTACAGCCTGGAAGTGGTGCAGGCATACATGCTGCACGTCCAGGAAACAGCAGAAGAGGCGGTGCGCACCAGCCTGTGTGAACTTTCCCGCAGCCGGGGACTGGCAAAAAAAGATACGGTGACGGCCACCGAGTATCTTGATGACGGTAGTCCCATTGCGCTGGCGCTCACCATTGACCGTAATGACGGTAGTGCAGTTTTTGATTTCACCGGTACGGGAGTCGAGCTCTGGGGTAACCTGAATGCACCACGGGCTGTCACTCAATCTGCCATTCTCTACAGCCTGCGCTGCCTGGTGGAAAAGGAGATTCCGCTCAATCACGGCTGCCTTATCCCTATTACCCTGATTATCCCGGATGGATGCCTGCTCGATCCGTCACCTGAGGCCGCAGTGGTGGGCGGCAATGTGCTCACCTCCCAACGGGTGGTGGATGTGGTGCTTAAGTCATTCGGCGTGGCAGCCGCTTCCCAGGGCTGCACGAACAACTTCACCTTCGGCAATGACCGGTTCGGCTACTATGAGACCATCGGCGGCGGGGCCGGAGCCGGGCCGGACTGGAACGGACAGTCCGGGGTACATACCCACATGACCAATACCAGAATCACGGACCCGGAAATCCTGGAACGCCGATACCCGGTCCTGCTCAGAGAATTTTCCATCCGGCAAGGATCCGGCGGCAAGGGTGAATTTTCAGGGGGAGACGGCCTGGTCCGCGAACTGGAATTTCTGGAACCACTCAACGTCGCCATCCTGTCCGAACGACGGGTCTTTGCCCCTTACGGCCTGGCAGGGGGGCAGCCCGGAAAACAGGGAAAAAATCTCTTTATCCGCAAAAACGGCAGAACACTCAATCTGGGCGGCAAAAACGAAATCCGGGCCAAGGCGGGAGACAGAATTCGGATACTCACGCCCGGCGGAGGCGGTTATGGTACGCCGGAAAACTGAAATACAATGGTTCTGCTAAAGCAATCAAGGATGACGAACTTCGGTTTATTCACGAACTGATCGATGACCAAGTCATTAAATTTACCATGAGATATATAGCTACGCCAGTCAGTTGGGAACCATTATTGTAATGAAATCTGGTTTGGTAATTATGTTATAAACATTTTATGACGTAGTTTCTGCAACCTTGAGTATTCATCGCTGTTGTCGTCAACAAATGTTACCTCTTCCCAGGCATGGTAACAGAGATGCAATCGTGCACGCATTTCAAGCTCGTCGCCACTAAACCCTAATTCCTTAAAAATTATACGCAAAAAATCTAAACGCATTGTAACGACTTTTTTTACAATCTCATTAACTAGTGGATCTACCTTTGCCCACCCATTCATCGCAAGATCGTATTGTGCCAGTTTTTTTTCTCTAACCATTTTCATCGTGATAAAAAGGCACTTCTCAGCATCAAGTTTTTTCATATCCAGACTGTCGGTAATAACAGCTGTATAATCATTGGCCCAATAATCAAGAAGGTGCTGCAAGAGGTCTTGTCGATCCTTAAAATGGTAGTAAAATCCGCTTCTGGATATACCTAATTGTTTGGCAAGTCTATCAATTTTGATGGCTTCAAAACCTTCCGTTCCCAGTGTCTCAAGAGCTTTGGCAAGCCATTGTCCCTTGCTCACACCTTTATTTTTATTTGATTTTTGTTGATTCATTTTTAGTTTTTAGAGGATAAAACTTTTAAGTAGACAGTGCTGTACAGTACGGCTATCGTATCGTATCAGAATAAAAAAACAACATCGTATGATGGCAAGGCACAAATAAACTCATCGCACAGAGGAAATACCATGAACATCGAAATCAAGGAACGCTTTATGGAGGCATGGGAAAAATATTTCCCCGGCCGTGAACTTCCCATTGTCTGTTATTATGCCGACGAACTGGGTGACGTAAAGTTTCCGAGTCGTCCCAAGCCTAATCGTAAAGGATATACATGTATCTTCAGTCAAATAGCTCCTGTAAGGCAGGGGCGATCCCGTGCCTTTAACATGGAGAATTTAGGATGTTTCGGGGCCTTCATACCCCTTGGCTTTGAAACTAATGTCTCCGATGATGTTAAGAATTATATTTGCAATATAGAGCGTGTCAAAAAAACGTATGATCATGTTGATGGTTTGTATGAACACCATTCTTCAGAAGGAACCCCCGGAAAATACCTGGTGTTCAAACGTTGGGATATACTTGAAGAACAGGATAATCCACAGGTGGTTTTTTTCTTCGCTAACCCGGATGTTATTGCCGGTCTCCATACCTTGGCAAATTTCGATTCTATGACAGCACATGGCGTTATGTCGCCTGCTGGTTCCGGATGTGATTCAATTGTTGGTTTTTCAATGAGTGAACTGACATCTGAAGACCCAAAAGCTGTCTTGGGTGCTTTAGATCCTTCAGTAAGGGCCTGTGTCAAGCCGGACATCTTTACTTTCTCAGCCCCTTGGACCAAGTTTTTGAGCATGCTTGAAAACATGGATGAAAGCTTCCTGGCTGCAAATTGCTGGTCAAAGGTGAAAACACGATTTAAATGAGCTATCGTATTTAATT
>JAUWLT010000226.1 GCA_030613515.1 Desulfobulbaceae bacterium | reverse complement strand
TGCCCTGCTTGGTTGTCCGGTACTGGGGCATGTGATTGCTGATCGTTCCGGTCATCACCTGCATCAGGGCTTGATGCAGGCCATTGCCGATAATCCTGATTGTTGGGAATATGTCAAGTTCTGTAAACGCGGAGATTCCATTTTGCGCCAGGTTGTAGCTCATAAGAATGAATCGCCCAGCAAGATGAGACCATTTCATGTGCCGTCAGCAAGCCTTCCCGCTGCTACACCGTCTGTCTGCACAGCCTGAGGCTTTATTTTTCAACAGTATTTGCCCGCTGGTTTTTAACCAGCGGGTTTTTTTTTGCTTTTTATTCAGACTGGCTGGTAGATTAAGGTATAAGGTATAAGGTAAAAGGTAAAAAAATAAACAAGCTGGTGTTGTTATGGGAAATATTGAATCCATTGGTCTGGTTGGCGGCGGGCAGATGGGCGAGGCCCTTGTTCGCGGTATGATCGAATCCGGCCTGGTACAGGCCGAGAATATTATGGTTGCAGAACCCTTTGCCGAGCGGCGGCTATACCTGGAAGCAACGTATCGCATTAGAGTAACAGATAGAAGCGGCGAACTTGGTAACAGCTGCAACATTGTCATTCTGGCAGTAAAACCGCAGATTATGGATCCGGTACTTGCCCGGTATCGGGACGATCTTGGTGCCGGCCATCTTGTAATTTCCATTGCCGCCGGCGTCACCCTTGCTCAACTTGAGAAGGGACTTGGTGAGACCATGCGCATTATCCGGGTGATGCCCAACACCCCGGCTCTGGTCCTTGCCGGTGCCTCTGCACTCAGTGGCAACAGGAATATTTCTAAAGAAGATATGGATATCGGGCAACAGATTTTCTCAGCTGTCGGCACCAGTGTTGAGGTCCCGGAAAACCTGCTGGACGCAGTAACCGGTCTAAGCGGTTCCGGTCCCGGTTATGTGTTCACCTTTATCGAGGCCATGATCGATGGAGGTGTCCTGGCCGGTATTCCAAGACCCATTGCTGAACAACTGGTCCTCCAGACCGTATACGGTTCGGCAAAGCTTGCCCTGGAAAGCGGAGAACCGGCAGCCGTCCTGAAGGGCAGGGTTACCTCGCCTGGCGGAACTACGATCACCGGTCTGCAGGTACTGGAAGAGGCAGGCCTGCGCGGTACGGTGATGACGGCCATCGAGGCAGCAGCAGAGCGTTCCAGAGAACTGGGGGAGTAGGAGTATAAAAAATGCAGATCCGCTATGCCGGTATCATAACCAGGAAGGATTCTCCCGAGGTCCGGCAGGTCGGCGAACAACTCGCTGCCTGGTACGGGCAACGGTCCATACGAGCTGAACTGAACCGGATTGATCCGGACATGGACATGCTGACCATCCTGGGCGGCGACGGTACCCTGCTCCATGTGGCGGATCAGGCCTCACGTCATGATATTCCGGTTGTCGGTATTAACCTTGGTGATCTTGGTTTTCTCACCGAAGTGGCTGCAGAGGAGATGTATCCGGCGTTAAAGGCAATCCTGAACAACCGGGTGCATATCCAGGAACGGATGATGCTCAAGGTAAAACTGCTGGGACAAAACGGTGATCCTGTAGGCGGGGCCTGTTTCGCCTTAAACGAGGTGGTTATCATCAAAGGCAGTACCGAGCCGATGATGCGTCTTGGCTGCTGGGCGGACGAGGAGTACATTACTACCTACAAGGCCGACGGGTTAATTATCTCTACCCCCACAGGCTCCACAGCCTATAACCTGTCTGCGGGTGGTCCCATTGCCCATGCAAAGCTTCGCACTATCCTGGTTACCCCGATATGCCCTTTTATGCTGGAATCACGACCGGTCCTGCTCTCGCCTCGCACCCAGGTAACCACCCAGTTGACTCCGCCGTCAACCAATGTAAAGATCATGGTGGACGGCCGTCAGTGCGGGATCATGCAGGCCAACGATTTCCTGGTGGTTGAAGCTGCCGCCAAACCCCTTCGCCTGATCAGTTCTCCCCACCACAAAGGATACTTTACTATTCTGCGCAACAAACTGAACTGGGGTGGTCGGGATTCGGGCTATCCATTGCCGGAAGTTATCGGGCACAATGCCCGAAAGAATTGAACAACGGATAAACAGGTTGATGTTATTTCTTTTTCCGCTTCAGTTTGTATTTTTTCATCTTGTACTGGAGCAGGCTCTTGGTGATGCCTAATTTTTCAGCAGCTCTGGCCTGGACATTATTTGCTTCTTCCAGGGCCTGGCGAACCAGTTTTTCTTCAATGCCGTTGAGTACTGCCGACAGCTTTAAGCCCTCCGGGATGAACTGACTCAGTTCCAGCCCGGAACTCCACTCCTGGGGTGCCGGGATCTCACTGGAATCAGGCTGAACGTCTTCGGCTTCAATGCGGTTATTGTTGCACAGAATTGCGGCCCGTTCAATGGTGTTCTCCAGCTCTCTGATATTGCCCTCCCAGGGTAGGCTGACCAGCAGGCGAAGGGCTTCCGGCGAAATATCGATTTTTTCAAGACCCAGTCGCAGAGCATTTTTTTGCTGAAAATGATTGACCAGGGCCGGAATATCATCCACTCGTTCCCGCAGGGGTGGCATGTGAATGTGGATGACATTGAGCCGGTAGTACAAATCTTCGCGAAAGTTGCCCTTTTCCACCTCATCTTTCAGGTCTTTGTTAGTGGAAGTCAGAATACGGACATCGATTTTAAGGGTCGTGTTCCCCCCCACTCGCTCAAAAGCTCGTTCCTGCAGAACACGCAGCAGCTTTGCCTGCAGGGAATAGGTCATTTCTCCGATTTCATCTAATAACAGGGTGCCGGTGTCGGCCAGTTCAAAGCGGCCTTTGCGCATAGCGGCTGCATCGGTAAAGGCGCCTTTTTCATGGCCGAACAGCTCGCTTTCCAGCAGGGTTTCCGCCAGAGCGGCACAGTTGACCGAGATAAACGGGGCTTCCCTGCGGTTACTTAAATTATGAATGGCCCGGGCAACCAGTTCCTTGCCGGTGCCGGACTCACCCGTAATCAGGACCGATGAGGGGGTGGGAGCAACCTTTTCAATGAGTTGGTAAACGGCCAGCATGTTCGGATTTTTGCCGATCATACCGCCGAAACCAAATTTTGGTGTTGCCTCGCTGCGCAGTCGTCGTATCTCCCGAACCAGACCGTAATGTTCAATGGCCTTGCCGACCGAAGCCAGTAGTTGCTCATTGGAAAAAGGTTTGGCCAGGTAGGTAAAGGCGCCGAGATGCATGGCCTCCACCGCCTTTTCCACCTCAGCGTAAGCGGTGATCAGGATTACCGGTAGGTGCTGGTTG
Organism: Desulfobulbaceae bacterium; assembly: GCA_030613515.1. GTDB lineage: Bacteria > Desulfobacterota > Desulfobulbia > Desulfobulbales > Desulfobulbaceae > Desulfobulbus_C. The sequence continues at coordinate 1,095 of JAUWLT010000226.1, read as the reverse complement.
AATTTTTTTAAATTTGCCAGCAACTCAATACCGTCCATACCCGGCATTTTCATGTCGGAAATAACCAAATCCAGGTCTGTTTTCCGGGCAATATCCAGACCGGTAATGCCACTGTCAGCGGTAAAGACTTCATAGTCTTCATCATGCAGCAGTTCTGAGAGAACTATCAGGTAATTCGGTTCGTCGTCAACAATAAGAATGGTATGCATAATGTAACTGGTTCCGGTGTTAGGGTTCAGGGTTCCGGGTTTTGAATTTGAAGTCGCCGGCGTAGTTCATCCATAATGGAATCAGGGGGGCAGATGGTATCCTTGCCGCCGGCAAGCCCGCCTGCACGATTATCACCGTGATAATCGCTGCCGCCGGTAGCCAGCAGTTTATACTGTCGTGCAAGCCCTTTTAACCGTTTTTGCATTTTGCGGGTATGGCCGGGGTAAAAAATTTCAAGTCCATCCAGGTTTCGTTCCTTCAGCTCTTTAATAATTCGCGGCTGCACCTTCATACCGGGATCCAGCTGGCCGGGATGGGCAAACACGGCAACCCCGCCTGCTCGGTGTATTATATCAATGGTTTGGGCAGCTGTATAGCTAAAGCGACTGCACCAGGCAGGTTTGTTCCTGCCAAGGTAATGTTTGAAGGCCTCATTCATGGTCTTCACATATCCCTTGTCAATCAGGAGCCTGGCGATATGGGGTCTGCCGGTTTGGCCGCACCTGGATAAGCGGGCCACCTCTTCACTATTGATATTAATACCCATCCCGGTCAGTTTTTCCAGGATTTTTGAGTTACGTTCCATGCGTCCCTGCTGCAGCCGTTTAAGCCAGCGACAGAGGTCCGGATTTTCGGAATCGATTCCATATCCCAGGATATGCAGGGAATAGCCGTGATGCAGGGCACTGATCTCAAGGCCGCTTATCACCTGTACATCCAGATCAAGGCCTAAACGTATGGTTTCCCGGACCCCTTCTATTGTGTCGTGATCCGTCAGGGCAAACCCTTTGAGTTTGTTTGCCGCAGCCATACGGATCAACTCGGCAGGAGTTGCCGTGCCGTCAGAGTAGATAGAATGGGTATGGAGATCAACACACATAATTA
>JAUWLT010000201.1 GCA_030613515.1 Desulfobulbaceae bacterium | reverse complement strand
CCTACCGCTTTAACCTGCGCAAATCCAACACTGAACCCGTGCTTCGCCTGAATGTCGAAACCAGGGCCGATGAACAGTTGCTTCAAGATAAGACTGAAGAGCTGCTTGAGTTAATCAGGTCATAATGTACAATGCCAAGCTCCGCTATCGGCACGGTTGCTCGCCCCTTGTCCCTAGCCTTTAATCCCTAAAAAAACGGAGTTTTTTCATGCCCATTCAACCTGTTATTCTTGCCGGTGGAACCGGTACCCGTCTCTGGCCGCTTTCTCGTGAATTGTATCCTAAGCAGTTGCTCAGCCTGATCGGCAAACACTCCCTGCTGCAGACTACCCTGGTCCGGATCAGTCTGCTGCCCGATGCATTGCCTCCCATTATCGTGGTGGGTGAGGAACACCGTTTTTTGACTCGGAGTCAGATTGAGGAGCTGGACTTATTTCCAGAATACCACCTGCTCCTGGAGCCCCTGGGAAAAGATACCGCCCCTGCCATCTGCGGTGCAGCCCTGTTTGCAAGGCAGCAGCATCAGGAAGATGCGATACTGTTGATGCTGCCGGCGGATCATCTTATCGCCCGACCAGATGATTTTGTGGATGCGGTTGCCAGGGCGCAGGAACAGGCTGTCCAGGGCCATTTGGTCACCTTTGGTATTGTACCGGATCATCCTGAGACCGGATACGGTTATATCTGTCGGGGTGATGGTAGTGTGGTGGATTCTTTTGTCGAAAAACCGGACCTTGAAACTGCTGAAAAATATGTGGCCGACGGAAACTATTTTTGGAACAGCGGCATATTTGCCTTTCCAGCGGATACCCTGCTTGCCGAATTGAGTGAATTTGCGCCGGACATCCTGCATTGCATGGGTAAAGCTGTTGAGGGCGGCAGCATAGATGGCGAATTCTTTCGTTTTGACCGGACCGCCATGGAGCAATGTCCTCCTAATTCTATTGACTATGCTCTGATGGAGAAGACCACCAATGCTGTTGTGGTAGAGGCGGATTTTGGTTGGAATGATATCGGATCATGGCGGGCCCTGTGGGAAGTTGCCCAAAAAGATGAGCATGGAAATGTCATTAGCGGTGACGTGCTGCTGGAGGACGTTGAAAACTGTCTCATCCGCTCCGAAGATACCCTGGTCGCAGCCATCGGTCTACGGGACACCCTGGTGGTTGAAACGGCGGATGCAGTACTGGTCGCACCCATGGATCGTTCCCAGGATGTTAAAAAGATCGTTGATAAATTGAAAAAACAGGGTAGGGCAGAGTTTCATACCCATACAACCGTCTATCGCCCATGGGGCAGCTATACCATCCTGGAGATCCATGATCGTTTCCAGATCAAGCGTATCACAGTAAATCCCGGGGCCAGGCTCTCTTCGCAGATGCACCATCATCGCCACGAGCACTGGGTGGTTGTAACCGGTACGGCAAAGGTGGAAAACGGTGATCAGTCAATCCTGCTGCGTGAGGATGAATCAACTTACATTCCCCTGGGTACGACACATCGACTGGAAAACCCGGGCGTGATTCCGCTGGAACTTATTGAAGTGCAGATTGGAAGTTATCTGGGGGAAGACGATATTGTTCGTTTTGACGACGAGTATGGGCGAAATGGTTGAGCAACAGCCGACTACATTTTTACCTTTTACCTTCAGCTACTTGCAGGTTCCGCAAAGTTTTCGTGAAACGCTTTGACATAACGGTTAAGAATTTTTTGGTCGCTTTCAGTGACATGGAAAAATTCTATCCCATTTTGGTGGCGGCCGGCATTATAAGTGCTGTAAACGATTTTTCCCATGATATCTATCAGCTCATCTTTCAGGCCCAGGGTTATCATAACCTGCTGACCCTGGGGGAGAGGAATATGAGTTTCCATGAGGATGCCGCCTTTACTGACATTGAGGGTGCGTCCCATGGAGTAGTCCCCTTGTCTCCCCTGATCGTCTACAACCAGATAATCAAGAAGGTTTAAAGATTCCGGCCTGATAAAATGTCTGCGTTCCGTTTTTCCCATCGATTCCTCTATATGCCAGCCAGCATCGGCGTACAATCGTCGGCTCTTCAATTCCTGTAGAAAATTTTCTATTCTAAAAAAATTTTACTGCCTTTCAAGGACGTTGTCAAATAACAAGATTGCTATTCCCGGATTAGTTTTCCTTTTTTCCAAGAGCTCTGTTGACGCAGGTTCAACGGAGCGTGCATAATATTACATATTTGTACCGTTTTAAATATTTAATTACATATTTGTATAAAAATGTAGGCCTGTGTCTGCTGCACGGTATTAGTGATATATGAGTTATTTCAATGAGATATGCTGTTACTGGTCAACTGGCATGGAAATTGGTAAAAGGATGTTTGTCGTGCCGATGCCTGTTCCCGTGGAGCAGGGGAAAAACTGTTAATCAATAAATGAGAGTAAAAAAGGGAGTGAATCAATGAATTCAGGTGATACGGCATTTATGCTGATAGCAACGGCAATGGTCATGCTGATGACCCCTGGATTGGCCCTGTTTTACGGCGGCCTGGTCAGATCAAAAAATGTACTGTCGACCACTATGCAGAGTTTTTTCTGTCTTGGGATAATTTCAATTATTTGGGTGTTATATGGCTATTCCATGGCCTTTGGTCCGGATATCGGCGGTTTTGTCGGCAGTCTGAAATATGTCGGTCTCAGAGGCGTAACCACGGGTATCGGGCCTTACTCGGATACTATTCCCGACCTGCTGTTCTGTGCCTTTCAGCTGATGTTTGCCATTATCACGCCGGCCCTGATTACCGGCGCCTATGCAGAGCGGATGAAGTTTACGGCCTTTGTTCTGTTTACCATTCTCTGGTCAACTTTTGTCTATTTCCCGGTCTGTCACTGGGTGTGGGGCGGCGGTTGGCTTGGTGAAATGGGTGCGCTTGATTTTGCCGGGGGTACGGTTATCCATATCAACTCCGGCGCTGCCGCCTTGGTGGCCTGTATCGTGCTTGGTAAGCGCAAGGGCTGGGGGCGTGAGGCCATGCATCCTCATAATCTGCCCATGACCATCCTTGGTGCCGGGGTACTCTGGTTTGGCTGGTTCGGTTTCAATGCCGGTTCAGCTCTGTCTGCGGGTCCCATTGCCGTGCTTGCACTTTTTACCACCCAGGTGGCAACCGGCGCAGGTGCTCTTTCCTGGGTCCTGGCCGAGTGGAAGGTGCAGGGGAAGCCCACAACCCTTGGTGCGGCGTCCGGTGCTGTCGCAGGTCTCGTTGCCATTACGCCCGGTGCGGGTTTTGTCGGCCCGCTGTCTGCTATACTTATTGGTCTTGTTGGGGGGGCGCTCTGCTATTTTGCCGTACTGATGAAGGGACGGCTTGGTTACGATGACGCTTTGGATGTAGTTGGAGTGCATGGTGTTGGCGGGCTCTGGGGTGCGCTGGCCACCGGTCTTTTTGCCTCTGTTGCCTGGAATCCGGATGGAGCCAATGGTCTGTTTTTTGGTAATGCCAATCAGTTTGTTATTCAGGTTATTGGTGCTGCTGCGGCCATTGCTTATTCGGTGGTGCTGACCTTTATTATCCTGAAGATAATTGATGCGGTTATTGGTCTGCGCGCTGATCTCGACGATGAGGTCCAGGGGCTTGATGTCACTGATCATAAAGAGGTTGGTTATAGTCTGTAGTTTTGTGGGAGCACAATGGACATCGTGTTTGTTTTATCGTTGTGCTTTTCATATCTATGTTGAAAAAAAATCCCTTCTTCGTTACAATAATAAAAAATTTCTAACAAGTTTGTAATATTTTTAAGGAGGGAGTAATGATTAATGGAGCAGATACCGCCTTTATCCTGGCGGCGGCAGGGTTGGTCCTGTTGATGACCCCGGGACTGGCCCTGTTTTATGCGGGTATGGTACGCAGCAAGAATGTGCTGGGTACCATTATGCAGAGTTTGATCATGATCTCGATCATTTCGATTGAGTGGGTGTACATAGGCTATTCTATGTCCTTTGGTCCGGACGTGGGCGGCTTTATCGGTGATTTGTCCTGGTTTGCCTTAAAAGGGGTAACAAATGCACCAAGCAGCGATTATGCAACCACGATTCCCCAAACCGTGTTCATGATTTATCAGTGCATGTTTGCGGTGATTACCCCGGCCCTGATCACCGGTGCCTTTGCTGAGCGGGTACGATTTGCTCCCTTTGCGATTTTCAGTCTGTTGTGGGCTGTGTTGGTTTATAATCCTGTTTGTCACTGGATTTGGGGTGGTGGCTGGATGGCTGCTCTTGATGTGCCGGTTCTGGATTTTGCAGGCGGCTTGGTAGTACACGTAACCTGCGGTGCTGCAGCGTTGGCAGCTATCCTGGTGATTGGTCCCCGCCGAGGCTATGGGCGGGACAGTTATATGCCCCATAACCTGCCCATGACCATGCTGGGAACCGGCCTGCTCTGGTTCGGTTGGTTCGGTTTTAACGGCGGCAGTGCCCTGGCAGCTGACTCTGTTGCCGCCACCGCCTTTGTGGCCACTCATCTTGCCGGTATGGCCGGAATGGCCATGTGGACCTTGATGGAGTGGTTAAAGCTTGGAAAACCGACTACGCTGGGTGCAGCTTCCGGTGCCATTTCCGGTCTTGCAACCATTACACCGGCAGCGGGTTTTGTTGGTCCCAATGCGGCCATTGCCATTGGTTTGATTGCCGGAGTCGTCTGTTTTACTGCTGTAAATATGAAATCCCGCCTGGGCTATGACGATTCTCTTGATGTTGTGGGAATTCACGGCGTGGGTGGTGCTGTCGGCACTCTGCTCCTTGGCATCTTTGCCTCCAAGGCAGTTAACCCAGGCGGAGTGGACGG
>JAUWLT010000167.1 GCA_030613515.1 Desulfobulbaceae bacterium | reverse complement strand
GGTGGTGCTCTCGTCTACAGTGAACTGAATCCAGGCATTGGTTATGGTGGCATCTTGCGGGATATCCAGGTTGTTGAAGCGCAGTCCAACGAGCTGTTCATTTGACTCCTGAACCATCTCAAGATCACTGCTGCCCAGATTGATGCCACCACTACTCGCGACCTCTTCGGCATCATCTGCACCAGAAGATATAGCTGTCTCCACCACAGTATCACATCCGATGCAATGAGCAATCTCGCTGGAAAAACCGCTCTCTTCTTCAGCTGTTGCATAGGATGTTGCAGCAAAATAATAGGTATTTCCTTCAGCAAGATCATTAACCGTAGCATGGACTCTGCCGTCAACAAGCTCCGGCAGACCAACGTCAATTACGGTTGTGTAATTCCCGGAGGTTATTCCGTAATGAATTTTGTAACCTGTCAGGTTGGCTTCAGTGTTGGGCAGCCAGCTGAAATTTGCTTGGGCACCATGGGCAAGAGCAGGAAAGATGGATAAAAATGAAAAACTGAGAATAACAACGTAAAAACAGCTCTGTAACAACATGTAATGCCTCCTTCGGCGGCCCCGCTACCGTATTCCCGGAGATCCGGAAACGTAGGTCGGTGGCTTTGCGTCCCGCCTTTTCAAGCGGTTTGCCTTTATCGGGGATGAAAATGACCTGTTGGTTGCAGCCTGATCTGCAGGATTAGTGCCAGTTGATTTGGAAAAACTGGTTTCGGGCAGAGGGGAAACAGTCGAAGGCGTGTCTTTGCCTGGAAGAGGTCCGGGGCGAACAGGATGTTCGCCCCGGAAAGAGAGGTTTATCTGGTCTCCGGCACACCCAATTTTTTGAGGATAAGCCCTAAGGGGCAGAACTTGGTGAACCCGTACTGAAACAGGTTGGCCCCGACAAAGAGGGTGAAGAATAAAAAGTATTTATGGACAAAGAACGGGTTGTGGGCGGGGTCCACGCCCAGGGCCACGCTGACCATGATGAACAGCCCGGCGATGGTATGAATCCAATCATTTACGACCATGATAATCCTCCTTTTTTTGTGGTATTATAACGTGTTGAAAGCTGTATGGTAATCCGACTTACGGATTGGTGTTGTCTTGAAACCTGCCTGGAATATAGTCATCTTCCCCTCCGGAACAAGTTAAAGCTGTGGTCCGGCAACCGGTTGTTGTTTAACTTGTAGCTGAATTTCGGCCGTATGTAGCCGCCGTTGTTTGAAGGAGAGTAGTAGACAAAAAGCGACAGGGGCGGGTTCTGGCCCATGTTTCTGTTTTGTTTGATTTTTTAGAAACTGTATCGTAATCCAACATATGCGTTGGTGTTGTCCTGGAATCTGCCCCAGAAGGTATAGTCATCTTCCCCCCAGAACAGGTTGAAGCCGCCGTCCAGCAGCCAGTTGTCGTTTAGCTTGTAGCTGAATTTCGGCCGTACGTAGCCGTCGTTGTCTGAGGGGGAGTAGTAGGCAAACAGCGACAGTATCAGGTTTTGGTCCATGAGCAGCTGAGTGAGACGCGCGGTCAGCAGATGCCGATACTCATCCCTTGCATGCATGGTGGACGGCAGCGCCTGCTCATAGTTGTCAAAATGGTTTATCTTTTCCAGGTAATATTGGAAGCCGCCGGTAAGTTCATGGGCCAGTTCCAGTTCAAAGCCGGCCAGGAAGCGGTACTCCGAGGGGCGAATAAAAGGATCTTTCCCGTTATCGTCCTGGATGGAATCATAATAGCCGGCCTCAATATTACCAATACCGCCGAGCAGGGGTGAACGGGCGGATGCGCCCCAGACATTGAGCCGCGGATAGATTGCCTTGCCGGACATACGATCCATTCCCTCGGGTTCCTGCCAGAAACCCGAGTATCCGTACAGCGCAACCTCCACGCCGCTAAATTGACGGGAAAGGCGTCCGGCTATTTCCCCGTCACTGAACCAGCGGTTGGGTGCGCTGTCATCCATGATCATGTTACGACCCACAATTTCACCGGCAGCCGGGTTATAATACGACAGCCGTTCGCCGCTGACATACTCGGATCCCTGAAAGAGCGGGGTGTAGACAAGATCAATCGCATACTCACCCAGGAAGACACCTGTTTTTATAATGTTTGATGCCTGCTTGAGGTATTCATCATTGCGGCCGATAAAAAAGGACTGCCAGTCTTTGGGAAACATATCGTTAATAAAAATCAGGTCACCGGTTCCCCAGGTGGAGACCATGCGACCCAGCTTCACGTCCACAATGTCTGTAGGGGAGAACAACATGGAAAAGTCGCGGATATCAACATTTATTTCTTCCATGACCGCGTCCCCCAACAGGTCGCCCTTGAATTTAAGCAGGAACTGCTCAAAGTCTCGGCTCAGTTCTAACTGGAGCCTGGCTTCCCCGATGCTCATGTCTTTTTCATGGGGGTCGTTAACCAGTCTCGCTCCCCACCGGGTTTCGGCAAAGCCTGCCAGCTCAATAGAATAGGCGTTATAGAGCCGGTCAATGGCCGACAGTTCTTCATCTGCCCAGCCGGAAAACGGTAGCAGGCAGAGAAGCAGGATGGCTGCCTGCAGCTGTATTACAAAAAACTTAGCAAACATGGGATCTGTTATTTTCTGACCTCGCGTGGAGGTCGACGCAAATAACGTTCACTGAAAATGTTTTCTTCCAGGCCGATGTCGTAGCGGATGGATTTGAATTCGGCCAGGGTGGAACTGCCGGCAGCAAGATCCGTCACCTTGGAGACGGTTACTGTGGGGATTCCATGAAAATTCTGCACTTCCAGTGCTTCAACAATGCGGTATTCTTTGCCGTTCTTGTCAAGATAGACCGCCTTTATGGGCAGAAATGTTGTTTTGTCGATGCTGACGGTGTATGAAGAAAATTCCACATCATCCGGTTTCTTTGGAGTGTTCTTCAGCACAAAAAAAGTATCTGTGCTGTCGATCAGTTCGTGGGTATCCTCGTTCACACTGCGGCCGGAGACATCTTCATACAGGAAATTGGTGCCGACAAAAGAGGTTCGTTTGTCCGAGGCTGCGATACGTTTGACAAGGTCCAGTGCCGGCAGGTAGAGCCAGCGGTCATCATCGGAGTCTACATGTTTATGGACCATGAAGACCATCTTGCGTACGTCACTGGGTTTTTTAAAGTAGACGAAAAAAAACTGTTCTCCGCCGTCCTCTTTATCCTTGCGCAGGATAACAAATTCCCGTTTGCGCTCCCGGCCCTGGTTGTCGGTGATGGTCATCGTGACCGAGGCCCTGCCGTCATCACCGGCATAGTAGGATGCCAGGTTCGCTTTGTTGATGATCTCATCAACTGTCGGCTCGCCTGCCTGGGCCAGGGAAAACAGCATCAACAGGCTGAGCAGGCAGCAAATAATTATGCCATTGATTTTCATTTCAAAATCCTCTGAGTTTTTTCTGCTAACTAGCTATCTGTTTATCTTAACTGACTACAGGCTACCTTGAAAAATTGCCTTTTCGCCCGATCTCTACGTCACAGTACAATGAAAAATGCTCACATATGACTAATATGGTGTGCTTTTTAATTTTACTGTTCCTCGGAGTCTTCGCTTACCTGACCTCGAACGAAAATTCTAATTTTTCAAGGCACCCTATGGTCCATCAACTACTTCTCCCTAGTAAGAGTTCAGCAGCACCCCATCCGGAGTCTCATACCTCGCTTACCTACACACGGTCGAAACGCCCGGCATAGAGGGGTGACACCAGACACCGCTTCGCTGTTACGCTGTTATAGCTGGTCGTTCCGACTGTGCACATCCGGAGTCTGCGCTTACCTGGAGCACTGCTGAACTCTTACAGGATTAGAGTATATTCAGCATATTGCATATCACGGCGTGAACTGTTACCATAACTTTTAAGCAGTGAGATTACAGCCTTCGCTGCTACTCAGCTTTGCGGAATTGTGTATGTCCCGTTACAATTCGACAGGAGTAAAAAAGAAAACAAATCTTCCTTTTTCAATATCCACCTTAAAGGTTGCTCCATGATTGATACCGTAATACACATAGCCGGGTACGGCTGATTCGTCGTCGGATTCGGTGGCATGTTGAGGCGATTCAAAATCACGGTCCCGGTCGTACCATGACATCAGCATGAAATCGTCCATGTGTTTAACAGCCTCTTGCTTTGCCAATTCCATAGCCTCAAGATAATCTACAGGCGGCTTTTCCGGATTCAATTCCACGAGTGTTACCCCGGATAAGTCAGGATCGGGTCGGGTACAAATCGGACCGGCCGGTCTTTGAGTTTCTTTTTTCATCATATTATTCTTTGTAGTTGGGTTGATATCGCTATGGGTAGCAGCACAAGAGAAAATTGACCGATAAACGGTTGTAGTGGCCACCCGGTCGGGATCTTTTTTTTATCCTGCTAATCCTGTTCAGCACATCCTTGAGCCGTTGCCCCCGGAACAAAATCATCTCCGGAAAAAATTACGGTATATTTCTTTACCATATGATGGGGATGGTAACTTTGTTTTGCCTGTCGCAATCCTGGAATTCCCAGGTCCTGTTCCCGGTTAACGAATTCAAAATCAGATAAGCCATACCTGGCAAACCAACTGTTAATCAGTTGCCCAAGTCCTTGTATACCGGGCATGGCCTTTTCGAAATGACAGACAGCCGTACCCGGATGTAATCGTTCACCAATGGCAAAAGCCTGCACTCTGCCATCGATGCGAACAACTCCACCGATAAGACCCAGCTCAAAGAAATAATCAAACATTTCATTGATAGCGGAAAACTCATGGCAAAGTCCATGATCCATTGTACAGGAGCGTTCACTGCACCATTGTTCCTGCATGGCCCGGCATTCGGGAATATGCGCCTTGGAGATCGGTTCATACTCGCAGTGATATCGCTGCAGGCATTTCTTTATCTGGTTTCGTTTCTTGGCATAATTGCGACCGGCAAGAGTTCCAAGGTCTTTCACGCTGTACACATAATCATCATTATCCCTGTCGTTTCGAATGGGAAAACCGGTCCCGGCAATTGATCCTGCATGGGACCTGGGCAGGCGAATCGCTCCGGCAAGGTCCCCTTGAAAAGCTGAAACAATGTCAGAAATCGTAAGGTTGCCAATCGGTGGACCAAAAAGAAAAAAATTCTGCTTTTTTCCGGCTGATATGGAGATCAAAAAAACAATCGTGCCATTAATTCGGGTAAAATGAATTGGCCTTGAATGCCTCCAGACGAACAGGTTGGTAAAGGTATGCTCCGATATTTCCGGAGGAAATCGAGACAAACAATCTACAACAAAGTTTCGATGCCCAATACCGAGAAGATGAGTGGTCATGTTTTCCTCTACTGACCTAGCGTTTTTCCTTCTATTTTACTCCTCAATAATTATTGCCTCAGCTGGACATTCTTCCGCCGCCTCCCGGCAGGATTCTTGATATTCTTCGGGAACTTCATCACCTGTAACTTCTGCAGTTTCATCCCCCATGCTGAAGATCTCAGGACAGATTTCAACACATTGTTCACAGGCGATGCATTCTTCATTGATTGTGATTTTCATGAGTTCATCCTCCTCTCATGGAACCTTTGTGATTTCCATAGAGTTAAGTGATAATTGGGAATACCTAATGTATGCTCAAGTGACATTACTTACCGGATATATTATTTATATATAAAACCTCCACTTCCAGTGGAGGACCCTAAGAGGTTCAACCGTTCCTGGGTGTAATCTTCAAAAATTGGTGGTGATTCACTGGATGCCCGATAACTACATTCGGGCATGACGAGGTCAGCAGTCTCTACCATAATTTTCGTTTGTTCTG
>JAUWLT010000127.1 GCA_030613515.1 Desulfobulbaceae bacterium | reverse complement strand
ACTTCATCGAAATACGACAGGGTGCCCGAGGAGGCTTTGTGCTGGCCAAGGATCCAGCGCAGATAACCCTGCTTGAAGTGGTGGAGACCATGATCGGCGAAATTTATCTCAACGACTGTGTAGCACGACCGAATTCCTGTAAAATTAGCTATGACTGTGCCGTGCACAGGGTCTGGATGACTGCCCGTGAACAACTGCGTGAAACCTTGAACAAGGTCACTTTTGACCAGTTAATTAAGGAAAAGTCCTGTGTTCCGTCCATTCCAGCCGGGAAACTGGGGACTGATCCCCTTGATGGCGCTCTCCCTGACACCCACGACAAACTGCAATAGGTTGAAATAATGGAACAGATGGTAATGCAGCACCCCAATATCTTCCAGCGGATCTACCGGTTTTACATTGATGGTTTTCGTCGCATGACCGTTGGAAAAACCCTGTGGAAGGTCATCATCATCAAACTGATCATCATGTTTGGTGTCCTGAAGCTGTTTTTTTTCCCGGATTTTCTGGGAACCAAATTTACTACAGATGAACAACGGGCCGATTATGTGCTGGAACAGATCACAGCACCGGTCCAGGCTCAACCCGTCAACTAAGGAGGATAAGGGTAATGATTGAAAATTTTGACCTGACCATGGTGAACTGGGCCCGGGCCCAGTTTGCCCTGACAGCCATGTATCACTGGATTTTTGTGCCGCTGACCCTGGGTCTCACCTGGATCATCGCCTTTTATCACACCATTTATTTGAAGACGGGCAGTGAGGAATGGAAAAACCTGACCAAGTTCTGGATGAAGCTGTTCGCTATTAACTTTGCCATCGGTGTGGCCACCGGCATCATTCTGGAGTTTGAGTTCGGCACCAACTGGTCCAACTACTCCTGGATGGTCGGCGATATCTTCGGCGCACCGCTTGCTATTGAAGGAATCTTCGCCTTCTTTTTAGAGGCCACCTTCTTTGCAGTCATGTTTTTTGGTTGGGATCGTGTCTCCAAAAGATTTCACCTCTTTTCTACCTGGATGGTTGCGGTCGGTTCCAACTTGTCGGCGGTCTGGATCCTGGTAGCCAATGCCTGGATGCAGAATCCTGTTGGTCAGGCCTTTAATCCTGATACTGCCCGTTTTGAGATGCAGAATTTTGCAGAAGTGGTCTTCAATCCAATCGCGGTGTCAAAATTTACCCACACCACCAGCGCATCCATGCTCTTTGCATCTTTGTTCATTCTCTCGATTTCATCCTGGTATCTGCTTAAGGGGCGTCATGTACTGATGGCCAGGCGCTCCATCATGGTTGCTGCTATTTTTGGCCTGCTGGCCTCAGCCTTTGTCGGTTTCACCGGCGATGAAGCCGCCTATGAAGTTGCCCAACAACAGCCCATGAAACTTGCTGCCTTTGAAGGGTTGTACAAGGGTGAAACAGGTGCCGGTATTGTTGCTCTCGGCATGGTAAATTCGGATAAACAGGTGGGTGATGACCAGGATGGATTTATCTTTAAAATCCGCCTCCCCGGTCTACTGTCCCTGCTGGCCAACCGTTCTTTTAGTTCTTTTGTACCTGGCATTGATGATCTGGTCTACGGAAACAAGGAACATGGCATCATGGGTGCCGACGAAAAAATGGCTAAAGGAAAAATTGCCCTTGCTCAGCTTGATGCCTATAAAAAAGCCAAAAAATCCGGTGACGAGGCTGTGGCCGTAGCGGCCCTTTCACTCTTTGATGCAAACAAGGATTATCTGGGATACGGCTTCCTGGAAAAGCCTGAAGATGCCGTACCGCCGGTGGCAATGTCGTTTAACGCCTTTCATATCATGGTTGTGCTGGGAACCATTTTCCCCCTGGTTTTCCTGGCGTATCTCTACTTTTCCTTCAAAGGTTCCCTGCAGGAGCAGCGCTGGCTTCTTGGTGCAGGCACCATCATGTTTTTTCTCGGTCTTTTTGCCCATTGGGCCGGCTGGATTGTTGCCGAGGTTGGTCGTCAACCCTGGGCAATTCAGGACCTGCTGCCGGTGACCGTGGCACGGTCCAATTTGACTGCAGGCACAGTCGCAACAACCTTTTTCATGTTCCTGATCCTGTTTACTGCTCTGCTCATTGCCGAGGTCAGCATCATGGCCAAACAGATCAGCATTGGACCGAAAGAGAACTGATTACTCAATCTGGTGATTGAGGGACAGAACCAGGCTGACCGCCCACGAGATCAGCGGTAAAGCCTGTTAACTTTTACTTTTATGGAGAAAAACCATGATGAATGCTTTTTTACTGCTTTCCTGGGTGGCCTTGATCGTTGTTTCATATCTGGCTACTGTTATTGTCTTGAAAAAGACTGATCTGTTGTAAGTGCTGTTACCTCCCTCCTTGGGCGACCGGTTTCCTCTCCTCCTTACCGATCGTCCAAGTTTTGTTGTGCCTGACCGAGTTGATTGCCCTTTCTGCCGCCCGCATCCACGCCCAGTGGCGGGTGGAACTGGAACGACGAATTGAAAAGGCTGAAGGTGTTTAGGCTATAGGCTGTAGGGGCTGACCCCTGACAACAAGCATCATAAATAGCAACCTTTATGTATTGCCACGCAGCGCAGGAACGAGTGCTAACAGCCTTCAGCCTAAATGCCTGCAACCTTGCCCATCTTACTCCTGGCAGCGAAGAAAGGCTGCCTGCATGACAATGGGAAAATCAAAGCTGACACCCCCATTGCCCCACTCCTTATAGCCCAGATTAACCCAGTCCCCCTGCTCAGACCAGACATCATACCCGAATTTCCAACCGCACCATTTGTCACGGCATTTATACTGTTCTTCAGGGCCGTAATAGATAAAGTCAAGACCATTATCATCCTCGGCCTGACGGCTGCCGCCAATCAGCAGCATATCGGCCCCATGAGCCTTAGCTTCCTTTTCAACGGCCTGGGCAATGGTTTTACCGTTGGAATTCCGTGGCAGCCAGACAAACAGGTGGGAAAATACAAGGCAGCTTACCGGCACCTGGTCCGGCTGAAAGGAAGGAATGATCTTCGCGCTGGGCGGATATTTCTTGCCCTTGTACGCAGTGCTGTCTTTTCCCCCGCAACCGGCAACAAGAAAGAGTACTGTCAAGACAAGTAGAGCAATTCGGATAAACTTCCCCATTTTTCTTCTCCTGCATCAATTTTTTTTACTGCTTTTTCAGATAATTTCCACCAGTAGCCAGCTATCCCTGATGGACATTGAACACATGGTGACATACTTACAGCTTTCCTGGTAAACAGCTACCCTGCAATGCAATAAAGGATTGTGAAATAAACAATTCTGTATTAATCGCCGAAGGCATGTACTTGAAGTACCTTATACCTTACATCTCATACCTTAAACCTTTTTTAAACAAACAGGACCATAGCAAGAATGCAAGGGGAAAAACACAACACCATCACTGCCGACCTGTTGCTGCTGCTGGTGGCACTCATCTGGGGTTTTGGTTTCGTGGCCCAGCGGGCCGGTATGGAGCATATCGGCCCCTATGCATTTAACGGAATTCGTTTTCTACTCGGTGGCCTTTGCCTGCTTCCCCTTGTTCTGCGCACACGGCGTTCCCTGCCTAACTCCACCCGTCAGGTACCACTACTGTACGCCGGGGGAATGGCCGGATTAGTCCTGTTTGCAGGCGCGACCCTCCAGCAGGTCGGCATCCAGTATACCACCGCCGGTAAGGCTGGTTTTATTACCGGACTGTACGTGGTAATCGTACCCCTGATCGGGATATTTTTTCGGCAGGTCACCGGTATGGGCACCTGGATCGGGGCGATGCTGGCAGTCGTTGGTATGTACCTGCTCAGTGTACGCGGGACCATGGCCATTGACCCGGGCGATCTTCTTGTATTGATCGGAGCTATCTTTTGGGCCATACACGTCTTGCTGTTGAGCTATCTCTCGCCCCGTACAATCCCTGTACGCCTTGCCATGGTACAGTTCTTTGTCTGCGGCCTGCTCAGCCTCGTTATTGCCTTCTGTATAGAGAACATCACCCTGTCTGCAATCAGGGAAGCAGCCATTCCCATCCTCTACGGAGGAATCGCTTCCGTGGGAGCCGGTTATACCCTGCAGGTGGTGGTCCAGCGCCGGGCACATCCCGCCCACGCAGCCATCCTGCTCTCACTGGAATCCGCCTTTGCCGCCCTGGGAGGCTGGTGGCTGCTCAATGAACACCTCTCTATCCGCGGCATCACCGGATGTGCTCTCATGCTGGCCGGGATGCTCATTTCACAGCTCTGGCCGAAATCAACAGCAACAAGTGATATTACCACGAAGGAAATCGTCTAGATTATTTTTCTCTTCAATTGACCCCAACTACCGTTCTTTTTAGTACAGTTATTCGCGGCGAGCCGCTCCTACCCTTAAACCGGTAGGAGCGGCGCCTCGCCGCGAAAAGATTTCCCAAATATAGATTTCCTAACTTAAACGGATAACCCGGTTTGACCGGTTTACCGGCCCATGCTACAGTAGGAATACATGACAAATCCTGAGAATAAAATACATGCTCATTAATCTTGCCGCCTTTGTGGTGGTGGTTGCCGGTATCATGTCGGCAAAATCGATCATCATCCCCTTTCTGCTGGCCGCCTTTCTTGCCATCATCTGCGCTCCACCGCTCTACTGGCTGCGCACAAAAGGTGTACCGACCTTTGTTTCCATCCTGTTGCTGGTGCTGGTGGTCATTGTTCTTGAAACTGCGCTGGCAGGCCTGGTCAGCAGTTCCATGGCTGATTTTTCCAGGTCACTGCCCCTGTACCAGGAACGGCTGAACGGTATGGTAAAAAACCTGATCAGCTGGGCGGAAAGCCATGGCATTGATGTGACCGAAAAAATCATCATGGAGCAGTTTGATCCGGGCAAGCTGATGAAGCTGGCCGCTAACATGCTCAACAACCTTCTTTCGGTCCTGACCAACACCTTCATGATCATGCTGACCTTTGTCTTTATCCTCCTTGAGGCCACCGGGTTCCCGGATAAACTCAGAGCCATGGCCGGCGGTTCTGGTGCTTCCCTACATGAATACGGAAAAATTATCAGGGGAGTAAACCGGTACCTTGGCCTCAAGGTAATAACCAGCCTGGTCACCGGGGTCATTGTGTCCATCGGCTTAATGGTAATCGGAGTCGACTTTGCTCTTATGTGGGGTGTGGTAGCATTTCTCCTCAACTTTATCCCCACCATCGGCTCCATCATTGCCGCTGTTCCGCCAATGCTGCTTGCCCTGGTACAACTGGGACCGTCAGGTTCGCTGGCCACGGCCGGTCTCTATCTGGCTGCCAACATCTGTATCGGAAACATCATTGAACCGCGGATCATGGGTTCCGGCGTGGGGCTGTCTACGCTGGTTATTTTTGTCTCCATGATCTTCTGGGGCTGGGTGCTTGGTCCGGTGGGCATGCTGCTATCCGTGCCCCTGACCATGACCCTGAAAATTGCCTTGGCTACCAATGACAAAACCCGCCATATTGCCCTGCTGCTGGGCTCAAATACCGAGGCAGCCACTGAGCTGGCACAATCGGACACCAACAACCATGACAGACCGGAGAGTGCTTGATGATGAAAAAAATAGACCTTGCAGAAACCAGGGAATTCAACCCTCTGGGTATGAAGAGTATAGTCCTCCACGGCTCGGAACATTTCAAAATCCTCAACTTCAATATCAAGGGTGGCCACATCTTTCCGGTCCACTCCCACGACCTGGACGGTCAGCTGAGTATTCTGGTCATTGAAGGCGAAGGGGCTTTTCTGGCGGAGAACGACGCAACCATCCCGGCCAAAACCGGGGACATGCTGATCTCGGATATCCGGGAACCTCACGGGGTCCGGGCCGATACGGATATGCGGATTATTGTAACCATTGCACCCCCGATCTGAAAAAAAGAAGACCTCCTGCCAACCGGAGGCTCTTAAATAGTAGTCCGGGAATTACCGGCTATATGTTCATAACACTACCAAAGGAGTAGACAATGACGGAAAGTACAGACCAACTCGAAAAAATCAAAGCATCCGTTGAGCAGTTACGGGACGAGATCAAGCTGAAAGCCCATCTGGGAAAGGCCGAGGCCAAGGAGGAACTGGAAGAGCTTGAAAAAAAATGGCACTCCTTCCTCGCCGAGCATAAGCCCCTGGTCGATGAAGCGGGTAAGACTGCCGCCAACGCGGGCTCAGCCCTTGCACTGGTTGGTGAGGAACTGAAAGCCGGTTACGAAAGAATGCGGAAACTTTTCTGATTACACCGGGTAAATTCCAGGGACGAAATTCCCGGAATTGTTACACCAGGTATTCCTCGCAAGCCAGGTGACAGCATGGCATACGGCAGATGTATATTTATCTGCCGTCGTCCATGTAACCCAAAGGACGCTTGAAGGTATAGCACAGTGGATCCATTACCAATATGTCCCCCGCTTCACCGGTGTTCCCACCCAGCAGTGTAAACGGCAGCGAGACGACCCAGAGCGCGCCACCAATAACCGATGCGACAAAGGTCAGGGGACGCACCACAACCGCATCAACAAGCATAGTGCCGGCGATCGGTTCGTCGGCCTGAAGGTAATCAGTGTCACAACCAGCCGCAACAATCGATCCCGATAACAAAGTAGTGCTGATGCTCAATGTTACTACGAGTGTGTAAAGCAAAATTCTTCTCAGCAAACTGTTCATGGTTTTCACCTTGTTTCTCATTTATTAGTCCAGTGATTCAAGCATGCTCAAGAATTCAGTAGGCGTAAATGCAGGTATTTTTGATTTTTGAAAGTCTTTAATATTCCTGGTTATAATGTACTCTGCCCCAGCATGCCTTGCTGATTCATGCAGAACTGAATCTTCAAAATCAGGAAATTTTGACACTAATGCATTTTCTATTACCAGCCTGTTAACCGAGGCTATCTCAAATAGTGCCATTATAGAATTAATGCTTTCAATTGATTTTTCTTTGTCTAGATACTTTGACAGGAGGTAATGAATTGTCGTTACCGTGGTAGCACAGAGGAAACCATTCATTTCTGAGCGCTCGACCTGAGACATTAAATATGAGGCATGTTCAGAAAAAGGCTTTCGGTCAAGAAGAACATCTAAGATAACATTTGTATCAAAGAGCACTTTCATAAATATTTATCTTCTAAATAGCTTTTGTAGTCATTTTCTGAAAACTTCGAATCTTTCATGATCCCTTTAAGGGACTGTACCGTCGGGGTAACTGAACTGCTTTTTTTTAATTTTTCGTTTTTAATAATTACGAAAAAGTCAGAGACAATTTTTGAGACGGATTTGCCGGTTTGGGCAGAATATTCTTTGGCGGATTCTATTAGATGGTCATCAAGCCGTAATGTGAGTTTTGTATTCATATCTCACCTCCATTTTTAACGTGACGTCCTTTTTACATAATAATATACGTCACCAAGGCGGGGTTGTCAATTCCAGACTGAT
>JAUWLT010000023.1 GCA_030613515.1 Desulfobulbaceae bacterium | reverse complement strand
AACCAGGGTTTCAGGGCAACGGCATGGCCTGCCGGCAGAGCAGGCGCTGTCTGCAGGGGAGTAGTTGTCGAAGGCGGAAGATATCGCATAACAGTACGGGAAAAAAGAAATTTGAAAAACGAGCAGAGTCAGACAACGCCCCAAAATAACACACACTTGTTGGCGTTGTGTTAGCGAAAAAAACAGCTACTCAACCTAAAAGGATAAGTAGCTGTTATCGTTGGCGCGCCCAGCAGGATTCGAACCTGCGACCTACGGCTTAGAAGGCCCTGCTACGTTATTTTCCTACCGTTTCTAAAATCCTTTAAAATTACCTAAATTCAGTTGACTACAACACACCTCTACTGTATTATAATTCCTATAAAACCTGTAATTTTTGCTGTTTTTTAAGATTTTGGGTCACAATAGGGTCACAAAAATGAAAAACAAGAAATATCGGATTAAAAAATATCCGGGAGTTTACGGTTACGATTCCGCCACAAAACGAGTGAATGGTAGACCCGATGTTTGCTTTTACATTCTATATAAAATCGACAGAAAAAACAAAACAGAAAAAATAGGGTGGCTCAGTGAAGGGTACACCGGTCAACTTGCATCAGAAGTACGAGCGCAACGAATCAGGCAAGCCAGACATAGCGGTCAAGTTAAAACAGCCCGAGAGATACGAGCAGACCGTAAAAAACACAACCGGACCTTAAGTGAGGTCAAAAAACATTACTTCAACAGTGAGCGCGGCAAAGCTCTTAAAGGCAGAAAAACCGACCTCAACCGCTGGCTGCACCATCTTGCCCACCTGGAAACAAAGAGTGTTCCTGAGTTATCACAGCTTGATATTGAAAAAATCAAGCGAACCATGAAGATTAATGAGTTAAAACCAGCCACCATTGATCATGCCTTACGCTTATTACGGCGCATAATCAACCATGGGGTGAAATATAGCCTTTGCCCGCCCCTGGCCTTCAAAATTGAATTCCCTAAAGTAAACAACACCCTCACGGAATATCTTACCCCGGAACAGGCCGCCCGCCTGCTGTATGTCCTGGACAACTGGAAACGGCAGGATATAGCACGCATGATCAAACTTGCCTGGCTCACCGGCATGAGACGCGGGGAGTTGTTCAGTCTCAAAACAGACCATCTTAACTTTACCCATGACCTGATCACCCTGGCTGATCCCAAAGGCGGCAAGGATGTAACCATACCCATATCACCCCCGGTCAAAGAACTCTTGCAACAGCAGATACTTTTCCTGCAGCAGGAACAGGAACGCCGGAAAAAGCGATACATGAATACAAGCAAGCCCTCCCCGGCATGGGAAGATCACGGTTACCTCTTTCCGGGTGTGCACGGCAAGCAACGAAAAGACTGTTCTGCAGTTAACAGGATCAAAGAAAAAGCAAGGCTGCCCAAATCATTCAGGCCGTTTCATGGGCTCCGGCACCACCTGGCAGTTACCCTTGCCAGTTCCGGGGAATACACCCTGGACATGATAGGAGAGCTGCTTACCCACAAGGACAGCTCTGTTACACGCCGGTATGCTTCATTTTTGCCGGAAGCCAGGAAGAAGGCAGCAACCAGGGCCGCTGAGATTCTGACAGATCACACTAAAACCGGAGAACCGGCACAGAAGATTGTTAATATGGAAAGAGCATACAACAAAGGATAAACCTTGAGGCACCGGACATTGACCAGGCCTTATCTTATGCTGCCTGGAGAGCTGAAGAAATAGAGTTGCCCATGGTTGCTTCGTAAAATTACTGTTGGACATATATCTTTTTTGATATACTATTCTATGAATGGAAAACAGATCCTGAAAATTTTAATGGGGAAAGGCTGGAAGGTTTTGCGGGTGAATGGAAGCCACCACAGACTTGGAAAAGACCATGCAAGGACAACTGTTCCCGTTCATGGCAAACGTGACCTCGGCCCCGGCCTGATCCGTGCCATAGAAAAACAGACAGGAGTAAAATTGAAATGAAACCGATCTACGCCGCCAAAATAACCAAAGATGAAGATGGTTACTTTTTTGTCAGCTTCCCGGACTTTGACGAAGCTGTCACTGATGGGGAAACCATGGAAGAGGCCCTGTTTAATGCACAGGAAGTGCTCACACTGACACTTGAATCACGCATGGATGAGGGCATGGAGATCCCCGAGCCGCACCGATACAAGGGAAAAGATCTACACTATCTGGCACCGGCGGCCAGAGTGCAGGCCGCACTATTAGTGCACAATGCAAGAGGTAATCGAAGCTTGGCCGACCTGGCCCGCGCTCTTGAAACATCATGGCCTTCGGCGCAACGCCTTGAGAACCCGCACCATTCACCAACATTGAAAATGCTGGACAAAGCCGCTGCCACGCTGGGAAAAAAACTGATCCTCAGCTTTGAATGATGATTTCGAGCGCAGCATTATCAACATAGAGAGATAACCAGATGAACACCCACCAAGCCCCGAGTAAAAGTCTGCTGGATTCGATCACCGAGCGTATAGTGTCAGCGGCCAGTCCGAAACGAATCATCTTTTTTGGTTCTGCAGCGGAAGAACGTATGGGCCGGGACAGTGATATTGATTTGCTTGTTGTTATGCCTGACGGTACGCACCGGCGCAACACTGCAAAAGTCATTTACCGAAGACTATCAGGCATGGGCTTTTCCAAAGACATTGTTGTTGTGACGGAAAGCGATGTGGAGTGCCACAAAGACAACCCTTCCATGGTTATCCACCCGGCCATAAAAAACGGAAGGGAGCTATACCATACCGCGTAAGAAACAAGACGAAAAAAGTACCCAGTGAGGGTAATCTGACCATGAATGAACGTGATCCAGGTGCCCCGAAGAATACAAAAAAAGATATTCCGGGGGCAGCAATTAGGGACGGACTTAGAGAATCGCCACAGCTGCAGTCGGCCCAACTCAAGGCAGGGTTCGAAGCTTTCCTGAAAGGTTTCACAGGGAGAATCCGGGCCGCCGCATACGAACTAGCTAACAAGCAAAGACAACGAGACTGGCAGAGGCGCATGAAAACTGCTTATGATCTTTTCTTTTGTCAACACTACTACAATGCAACGAAAGGCAACCCGCTATTCGCCCTTGAAGCCTATCAAATCTATCGAGACCTTGGCATTCCGGTGAAACATTCAGACTGGTTTATGGAGTACATCAGCTCTTTGTCAGATAATATGATGGCGATAAAGCTAGAAGGTCACGATGGGGAAAGAGCAAATCAGGCTGTTTACAGAGGATTCCTGTCTAATAACGTGCAGAAAGGACGCTCTGTTTTCACTGAGTATCATAAAATCAAAGAGAGAACTAAAATATACCTCCAGATAAAAGAATTGCTTAAAAAAGGCAAAGGGCGTGCAATCGCCTTCTCTCAAATTTCTGAGCAAACCGAATTATCCCCTAAACGTCTTGAGGATATTTACAGGGATGAAGACAGAATCTTTAATCTTGGCATATCCGCATTTATAGAAAACAAGCTCCCCCGTAAGGTGTAACAGCTCACGGGAATTAAACCGCTTTTTTTTGTTCTAAAAGTGCTTCGTAAGACTAATTCAACTTACGAGGTTCTTTATGTCTACCACGACCACCACCCATCAGTACCCCCAACCACTTCTTGAACGCCTTGGTATCGCCAACCCCGAAGCCGTCACCACCAAACAGGCCGCCGCCTACCTGACTAAAGAAAAAGGGATACCTACGGCATCCTCATCTCTAGAGGTGTACAGGAGCCAGGGGAGGGCAAGCCGTTACAAGAAAATCGGCTCCCGAGTTTTTTATACTCTGCCCTGGCTCGATGAATACGCCGCTGGGATTGAGGTCAAAATTTATGACCCCTCCAAAATGAAGGAGGCAATATAATGACTCCTTCGTTTATAGAAAAATACGACGAAGCCAGCCAGAACGCTAACGCTACGCTTACAATTTCTGAATACAGCAATATCATTCAGGGCTTGATAGATTACGAAGAACAAATCTACAACCTTCAGCACATGTTATGGAGCCAGTGCCCACGAAGTATCTACCTGTATAAACTGGCCGATAATCTGATTAACCCGCGAGGATATGGAATACTATCCTCTATCATCATTGCTGTTGTAGACTTGGCCGGAAGCGACCACCCAAAGCAACTACTCAACATAGCCAGCTATGGCAGGGCTGATAATGGGCTGCCGTCAAAACCCACCCCTACCCAAGAAGACTTAAGCACCATTCAAGTAAATGACCTGCAATTAAAAATTCGTGTCTTTCGGACCGGCCTGCAAACGATTAAAATCCTATTCAGAAATGACCACGATATATCATCTCAATTCAATCTGGCAGACAGTCATCTTTTTGATTTAGTGCAAGAACTTAAAAGCATAGAAATCGCAAAACTGTTTCATCCGAAGGCAGCTATGTCTATCATGGAGGCCGATTAAAATGGAGTTATCCAGAAAGATGGCAGAACCGCTGCACCGGGAAGCCACTCACGATATACCGCTATTACGCCTCCTGCTTGCCCACCATTGCAACCTGATAATCTGTGTCTATGATCCGGCAATACAGCAGCGCCACCCACTGGCCAACGCTGCCCGATCCGCAACCGAAGCCATGGAAGAGCTTGAAAACAAACTCCATGAACAGGCCTCCGCCGAATACCCCGGCGCGGACTGGCTGCAGAAATTCAACAAAGAATCAATCAGCAGGGCCTCTCCACCCAAGATCACCGGCCAGGTGGAGGTGAAGGCATGAATCTTACACATAAAATTTTAGACCTGCTTAAACAGTCGGAATACTGGACAAACAAGACCCGCGAAAGCGGAGCCACCATCCAGGGCCTAACCTGCCCGGCCTGCGGAGGTACTGGGGCCGGATGGTGTTATGCCGATTCGCCAATGTCAATAAACTGCAACCGCTTGTCGAACTGTGGCGCCAGGACAAAGACCATTGAACTTTTAAACATCCGGCAAGACATAGAACGCGATTTCAAGCCAACCAAGGCCGATCCCAAGCGACCAGCACGTGCTTTTCTTGAATCCAGAGGGCTGAAACACACCCTCAAGGATTTAAAATTCTGCTATTGGAAGGATGTTCGCAAGACCGGTAGCGGCGCCGTAATGTTTCCAGTCGGTAAGGACCGGAAAAGCGGCAAAACCGTTATGAATGGCCGCCTTATCTCTCCGCCCCCGGGAGAAGGAAAAACCCACAATGCCGGATCGACCAGCGGCCTTTTCTGGCTGCACCCAGGCTTTAAATATGATCCCTATAAGCCGGTTTTCATAACCGAAGGAATAATTGACGCTCTATCTATTCTGGAAACGGGACAGCAGGCAATAGCTGTTCTTGCCAGCGGCCAGGATCCGGCAAAAGTTGACCTATCTTTTTTTCACAAAATTACCTTGGCTTTTGATCCAGACGAGGCCGGGGCCAGAGCTATAAAGAAATGGAAAAAACACTATCCAGAAGCCGACGCGGTAACGCCGGATCCGGGGGGAGACTGGAACGATCTTTTATGTTCCGGTCCGCTGGAGCAGGTAAAAAAGCGATTTCTGCAGAACCTGGACCGCTACCACGTCAACGCAAACTTGGCCACGGCAGAAACTGCCCGCGATTTCGCAACACTTTACCGGGACTTTCACGGCCAGCCGCCGGGGCTATTTGTCCTCAACAATTGCACCTACTATTCATGGATTAAAAAGCACGGGGACAGTACCAATCTGGTTGTAGAGCGTTGCGGCAGGTTCACCTTGAAGGTTATTTCATATCTCAAAGATACCAGCAATCCAAACCACCCGGAATACCACTATCAATTAGAGATCACCCCGACAGGGTGCCGCCCGGTCAAGGCAATAGCCAGTGGCAAGGACATCGGATCATCTCGTTGTATCAAGGAATTTTTTCTAACGCGGGCCAAGGTATCATACGAAGGCGCTGCAGCCTCATGCGTCGCCCTGGCAACCAGGATTACCTGCGCAAAACAGGCCCCGGAAGTTGTCCAGATACCTCTATCAGGCTATGACGTTAAATCCGGGTGGTATGTATTCCAGCACTTTGCAGTTGATCAAACCGGCAAGCTGCACCACCCGGACAAGCACGGCCTGTATAAAATAAATTTCCGATCATGGGCAGCGGCACCACCTCACGCGGTACAGAACGCCACTAAACCGGCTTTAACCGGGAACCTTATCCAAGGTGTTCACAAACTCATTGTAGAAGCATGGGGAGACAATGGAGCCGGTGCAATGGCCTGGATGGTGGCAGGGTGGTTTGTTTATGTAATCAAGGAGCAAATCGGCTTTTTCCCTCACTTGGCCGCCACCGGAGATCCGGCCAGCGGTAAAAGTGCTTTAACCGTTGCCCTGAACGGTATGCAGGCCGTTGACGGTGAAGGTACTCCTATTTCTCAGCTAAATTCAAAGAAAGGACTGGCCCGGACAATAGCCCGCGAATCAGGCAGGTTTACGGCACTGCTTGAGGACTCCCAGAGAAACGAAAGAGGTTTTGATTTGATTATTCCGTGGTCCTTACCGGCTATAATCGAGGTCCGCTGCAGGTCCAGGCTGCATTTTCAAATGATCTGAAAACTAAGGTAAATGAATTTCTTGGAACGCTGATGTTTGTTTCAAACCAGGAGCCGTTCAGGGATAAGCAGGAAAAACAACGCGTGATAAGCCTGCACTTTGATCACAACTCGATCACCGACGACACCAGGGCGGCATATGAGCAGCTTTGCAAGATCCCCTTGCCCGAGCTGGCCCGTGTGATGGTGCTTAGTCTCCAGAAACGCAACGTATTTGAAGTAGAATGGCTGCAGGCATACCAGCAGGCCATTGAAGACTTGAGCCCGCTGGAAAATCGTCGGATATTGCAGAACCACGCCCTTGTGCTGGCCTTCCACCGTCTATTCTGCCAAGTACACAAAATTGATTACGACTTGACAAAGTTCATGAAGGAAACAGCGGAAAAGAAATGCATAACCTCAGCGGAGCGAACCTATACCGCTGCAGATCACTTTTTTGAGATCCTGGACAACATACCAGATGAAAAACTGGAACCCTGCCTGCACTTTGATCCAAAGAAAAAAAGAATTTTCATAAACCTGCCCGGGGCTGAACAACTCATCAGAAACAGAGGCCTGCAATTCTCAATCAATGACAACCTGATCAAAGCCCTCAAAAGCCACCCGGCATATTTAAGGAACAGTTTTCGACATCGGTTCCCCGGCAACCCGGAAGTAGATGAAAAGGGGCACCCGATTCAAAGAAGAAGCTGGATTTTCGACCCGGCAGGATTTGAGAAATGAGAGGGAAACCCATCCAGGTGTCACAGGTGTCACACTTTTGGCCGTTTTGTGACACCTGGAAAATGGAGAAAACAAGATGATTTTATATAATAATATTATATATTTATATATTATTTTTTTATTAAATGTGACAGCTGTGACACTTGTGACACCTGTTTTTTTACTTTATATGCGTTTTTCTCATTTTTCGTTTTTTATTATATAAGAGCGTTTTTTTGCTGTCACAGGTGTCACATGTGTCACAAGTGTTTAATTTCAATAGGTTACGGTATTTTTTTGCTGTCACACTGCTGTCACATACTGTCACATAATTAACATGAGCTTCTTTGATTTAATCGAAAACGACCAAATTCAGCCGCCTGATCCGGTGACAACCACCTGGAACAGCGGAGAAAACACGCCGAAACCGGGCAGCAACAAGCCCCATCGGCAACGGAAAACCGGCAGGCGATCAAATCCAGCGCCGGAGAAACTAAAATTCCTTGTTCCCTGCCCGATCTGCCAGGGAACAAAATTCACCCATGGCAGCAACGGCGGCTTTTTCTGCGACCATTGCCAGCCAGGTATTGAGGGTCGCCCGGTTAAAGCCACCGGCAACAGGCAACCGCCTGAAACAGTAGAGGGACTGCCCTGTGCCGGATGCGGAGCCACCAGCTACCAAAGAATAGAAAATGGATACATCTTTGATGACGGTACCCTGGCCGACGGCTGGCACTGTGGCTCAGATAATTGTCACATCAAGCTGTTGACCGGAAATAAGCAAGCAGACCAAAAAACCAAAGATCAAGCCTTAGCGAGTAGGGACGATCAGGACCAGGCGGCAGCGAAACCAACCAGGGAAAGGCAGCATCAAAAAAAATGATTTCAATTCAAAACATAGTGCAACAAATTTGTTGCATAATATCCTATTGGAATCATGGCACTATTTCATTTTTTCACCGAGATATAAAATTCAAATGGACCCTTTTGCCGGGGCGCGAAATACCCGCAGTTCTTTTGGGCCAGGAAGGACCCGCTGTTTTTGAGAGAGAGCAGCCATAGTGGTGGGTACGGGCGGAGGCAGCAGTGATACCCCGTTCTGTCATAAGCATTATTTCTTTGTGTTTCCCCTGGCATTTTCTGCAACAGGGGACGCGGGGGTGGAGCAAACTATAAATAGTTTACAACGTTCACCATCATGGTGACCTAAAACAAACTGAGGGTATCCCTCAAGGAGTAAGAGAAATGCAAGACATGAAGACAATCACCTTTAACGACAACGAGATCACAGTCAAAGAGCTTACGGTTAAGCAGGTGCGTCAGGTATTTTCCAGGCTCGAAAAAGAAGATGCACTGTTCCTTGATGATATTCTGGACCAGCATGTTCCGGCCCTGGTAATTGCCGAGGCCACCGGCATTTCTGTAACCGATATGGAAGGTCATAAACCATCTGAACTGGTAGCACTGGCACAGGAGGTCGCCTCAGTAAACCCTTCTGTCGCCAGCCTGATAAAAAAAAGGCTGGCCGTGTACGAAAAAATGCAGGCCATGACTTTAAATCAACCCTTGACCGGGCAGCCTGCCGCCTGATCATGCTCGGCCATGTCAATGTATGGGATTATGGTTTCGGCCTGTTCCTAACCGCATTGAAAGAAACAGGCTCAACTACAAAGGGATAAGGGAATAATTATGGCAACTAACAAAGGAAAGATTCAAGTGGTGCTGTCGGCCAACGCAGTAGGGTTCACCAGCTCTATATCCAAGGCCACCAAGGGGATGTCAGCTTTTAAAAAACAGATTAATGCCAGCATGAGAGCTGCCAAGCAGTTGGATCATGGCCTGGCTGGAATGGCAGGAAAGTTTTCTGCTATCTTTGGCGGGATATCAACGGTGGCTTTCAGCAAATCGATATGGGATGCAGGTGTGGCTATGCAGTCTATGAACAATGGATTCAAAGCCATTACCGGTTCTGCAGAGGCGGCAGGAAGGGAGATTGATTTTGTTCGCCAGACGTCAGACGATATGGGCTTGAATTTTCAGTCCGCAGTGAATGCTTACAAATCACTGGCTGCAGCCGCTAGAGGCACAGCTTTGGAAGGCAAGGATGCCCGTGATATCTTCCTGGGGATCTCCGAGGCGTCAACTGTATTAGGGCTGTCAGCCGATCAAACTTCCGGTGCTCTCAACGCCATCTCCCAGATGATAAGTAAGGGCAATGTGCAGGCGGAAGAACTGCGGGGACAGCTGGGGGAGCGGTTGCCCGGTGCCTTTCAGCTTGCAGCCAAGGCCATGGGGGTAACCACCCAGGAGTTGGACAAGATGCTCAAGAATGGCCAGGTGGCCGCTACTGACCTGCTGCCGAAGTTAGCGCAAGCTCTGCACGATCTGTATGGCAAAGCTGCTATTGATCAGAGTGACGGTGCTATACAGGCCCTCAACAGGTTTCAGAATGCCTGGTTTGACCTCAAGGCCGGTATTGCAGAGAGCGGGTTCCTTGATGTGGCCACCGGAAGAATAAAGGATCTGACTGTTGCTATGAATGATCCTGCCGTAAAGGAAAGGATCGTGGAGCTCTCCAGCAACTTTTTTAAACTGGCTGACGCCGTTATTCAATTTTCCATCAACCACGGCGAGGCAATGGCCAAGGTTGCAGGTGCGGCAATTGCGCTGTCGGCATTGTCGAGAACAGTCCACTTGCTTACAGGAATATGGGGGGGGCTGAACGCTGCCACATTGGTTATCACCGGATCCCGCCTGCTTCCCTACCTGGGCACCTTACGCAACAGCCTTGGCATGGCTCAAATTGCTGGTATGGGGCTATCCGGTGCCCTGGGCGCTGCTTCCGGGGCAACCCTGGCGCTGATGGCAGGATTTCAAGCCGGGGAATGGCTCTATGAATGGACCGAACCGGCGGAAAGAGCCTTGCGTGATCTGCAGCATGAACTCGATAAAACAGCGGCAAAATACCGTCAATTCGCCTACTTTCAACCGGAAGAACAGGAGTCGCTTTTTGCCAAGTCGGAAAAGGATCTGCGCAAATATGAAGACAAGCTGATCAGTGCATTTAAGCACCAGTCTGCCGTTGTCCAGGGGCTCTATGTCCGGTCGAGAGACAAGACCATTTTTGGCAATATGAGCGATGATGCCAGAAGGGCGGATGTTGAGCTCGTTGCTGCCAAGGTGAAGCTGAAGCAGATCGAGACGGCCATGGATGAATACGGTGTCGTGGCGGATAAGGTTTATGGCAATACAGCTGAGGCCGCCAAAGGATCAGCCGACACCCAGCAGCAGGTTACAGGTGCTGCCCTGGAGGCCATGAAAAAACAATACCAGGTATATGCCGACAAGGTTAAAAGCCTCCAGGAACAGATTGCAAACAAGGAAAAATCACTGGCCGAGAAACTTCGGGCCATGGGCCGGACCGGCATGTCGGACCTGGGGGCCTGGCAGGACCGGAAAAAAGAGGCTCAGGAGTATGAAGCAGCAGCAAGAAAGGCAGCGGCAGCCGGAGACTTTGATAAAGCTGTGAAGTTAGCCGAACAAGCTGAAACCGCCTATGCTGATCTGAACAAAGAGGTCAAAAAAGGTGAAACCGTGATGATCTCAGCACAACAGGCCTTGGCAACTTCTACGAGTGGAGTGAAATCAGCCGGTGAGCTGACCATTGATATCCTCAAACAACAGGAGTCAGCGGCCCGCGCGCTTCAAGATGCGTTGAACGAAAAGTCAGGGGGAATTCTTGACCCTGAAAAATTGACGCAATCGCAAGAGGCGACAACAGATCTGTATGAGGGAGTGGTCAAGGTCGGTAATACCTGGAAAAACGTCTGGGAAGAAACAGACGCCCAGGGTGCCAAGGTGTTGCAATCCTTTGAGCAGCGCCTTGATGAACTTTCAAAGCCACGGGAAATCACTTTCTATATCAAGGAAGTTCAGAAAAAAGCCGCCGGCGGTATGGCCCACAAACTTGCTGCAGGCGGTAGGCTGCCCGGCTACGGAGGCGGCGATCGCATACCGGCTCTGCTGGAGGCCGGAGAATACATCATCAGGAAAGAAGCGGTCAACCGGTTTGGTGCCGGTATCTTTCATGCGCTTAACAACCTGCGTCTGCCGGAGATGCCGCGTTTTGCTACGGGCGGGCCCGGTTGGGGCAGGTACCGGCGGGGGAGACGGAACCGGTAGCGTTACTGTTAATTTTTCATTTCCAGGGGAGGACAGCCAGCCAAGAGGAACATTTTCCACTGCAGATGCAGATAGCTTGCTCGAACTTATGGCCAGGCAGCAAAGGAAAAGACAACGGTTGAGATCCCGCTAAAGAAACCCCTGACTGCTTAATCAATGATTTGTAACATGGAAGTTTGAGGAAATAGCCGGGGGACGTCCAGCTAACCATTACAGGCGGCAAAACAGGAAACGTCAAATAAGCCCTGCTTTGCCACCTGTAAGCGTTTTTGCTGGAAACGTATATCCGAGGTCGTATTTATTTTAAAACTTGAAACAGAGGGAAAAGAGCATGGAAGACGGCATTGAATTGGATGAATGCTCTGCGCAGGTTGATAAACCAGGCGACAGGCTTGATTGTCTGGCAACATTTTTCCGGCTGAAGAGGACAAGTCGGTTGCTGTGCCGGAAGATGGAATATTACCGATACCGAATAGCCAGGCTCAGACGGCTGAAAAAACAATTACAACAGGAGCATCACTGCCTCAATGACTACCGGATAAGCTGCGTTGATGGCCTCCTGGCCGATGCCAAAGACCGGCAAAACTTTCAGCGGACTGAATTGGTCAAGGTCGGAGCCCAAGTCTTTGAGGCCTTGCAACATGCAGACAGCCTGCTCAGCTTTCACGATAAATGCCAGGTCATGGGCCGCGATCACCGGGGCGTTGCCAACCAGATGGAACGGGACAATATTCCTGGTGATGCCAGGTTCAGCGATATGGTTGACATTTATTGCCTGGAATACAACGGCACTGGTGATAGGGTGCCCCTATACAGCCCGGCCATGCCTTTGTATACGGCATACCATATCTTTTTCGCACATCAAATGATCCACAATAAAGAACTGTTAAGCCCGGGCAAAGAAATGCTTGAAGAAATGTTTCCCGGCCTGCCCTGGCATGAGATACAGATTGACCACAGGAGGGAAGGGGATAATGCCGGGTCTTCCCTGGCGAGAGCTGGCGCTTGAATATAAGGAGAAAGTGAATCATGGGTAAGGCTGTGACTATTGTTCAGACCGACTACCAGGGGACCGGCATGACCTTTGATGAGGGTGCCTGGTTTAATGCAACACAGGCAGCTGCGTTTTTTGGGAAGCAGGTGAAAAACTGGCTGAGGACTAAAGAGACAAAAGAGTATCTCGGTGCTCTTGCCAAACATTTAAATACCACCAATAAGTGTGATTTAAATAGCTCAGATGTGAGCTATTTAAATCCCTCAGATTCGAGGGATTATAAAGTGATTTTGGCTCACCTTATAAAAACCCGACGCGGTAAAAATGGTGGAACCTGGTTTCATCCCCGTCTTGCTGTCCCGTTTGCCAGATGGTGCAATCCTGATTTTGGAGTCTGGTGTGATATTCAGATAGCCCAAATCCTCGAAGGCAACCACCCACACTTTGACTGGAAGAAAGTAAGGCATGAAGCAACAGCCAGTTTCAAGGTGGTGATGGAGTCTGTGAAACTGGAAAGAGAATATCAAGGCAAGGCGGTTGAGAAATATCACTACATGAACGAAACCAGATTGATCAACTGGTGCCTTGCAGGTGAGTTAAAAACACTGGATCGGGACGCCCTGACCACAGAAGAGCTTGATCTGATGGCCAGGTTGGAAGTACGGGCCGCGGCTCTGCTGGGTAGGGGCATGAGCTATCAGGAGCGCAAGGCTGCACTGAAACTCTTTGTCGATGATTGGAAGATAGAGCGGATCAGGAAGCTGGACAAGGCGGCTTGATCATTCCCACCCTGGTTCACCGAATGGTTTTGTTACGCGGGGCAGCATTCAATACATGGAGTGAGCCACTCTTGCGGATTCAGCTCAATTTCTCTTGGCTCTTTAATTTTTTTGCGTTTTTTCGGCAGGTCCCTGAAGATGTCCATCGTACCCTCTCTGACGGCAGAGTGGTCATGTTCTGAGACAAAAGTCATATACAGCAGGCGTAAGAGTCTGTCGTGCGCCTCGCCAATGTCTTTTTTTTCATTTTCCCATCTGGATACGGTTGACGGGGTTACCCCCATGGTAT
This sequence comes from Desulfobulbaceae bacterium, assembly GCA_030613515.1. Lineage (GTDB taxonomy): Bacteria > Desulfobacterota > Desulfobulbia > Desulfobulbales > Desulfobulbaceae > Desulfobulbus_C. The sequence continues at coordinate 7,029 of JAUWLT010000023.1, read as the reverse complement.
CGGCCAATTCTTTTGCCTTCATTTGCAGATTTTTTCGAAGAAATTTTATTTCATCCGCTTTTAAAATAGCCTTCCTTTTTTTGCAAATGCTCTTGCCTATCAGCCTGTGGAGTTTCATGGTGTCAGGAATGGCGGCGTAGCTCTCCCCGCATTCTTCACAAATATATTGTGGAATTCCATGGAGAACGATGGGCAAACCGCTCTCAATATAGTGATAAGGCTTGTCTTTCACTACCCGAACCGTTCCTCCGCATGCGTAGCATTTGTCCACGTGAGTCCCTCCGCAGTTATCCCAGTGTTGTGATGACAACAAGTTTCACCTTGCTGATGACAACGGTAACCACTCCGCCTTCATCGCCCTCAAGGTCATCTCCCCGGATTGTATATCTCCACGATTCTGTTGCTTCGTGGTATTCTTGTTTGGTTATGTTCCCGTTCAGCAGGATGTGCAGAACGTCATGGCTTGTGTAGTTACGCTGGAGCATTCTTTCTTTTGCATGATTGCTCCACGCTATCAGGTGCCCGCAATTGATTATATCCTTGATGATCCGGTGCGCGTCCTGTTTATCAATTTTTTGTCCGGGATCAAAAAGCATACTTAATATTACAAAAAAGTTGATCTAAGCGCAAGTTTTTTACACCCATTGGCTATAACTGTCAATATTTTTCTGGCCACACAAATTACACCAACCCATCATGACCACGGGTATCCACAGGGAGGGTATACGGCCGCCTGGTGGATAAAAAAAATATCCGTCAGGCAGCAGCAGGATAGATCCAGAAAAATTTTCTCTGAGTTGCCTGAAAGTTGCCTGCACAGGAAACCAATTTATTAACGGTAAAACAAATATATATTTAAATAGTTTCCTATTCCTTTTGTATCTGGGAAATCGGGAAATTCCTTCCGAAAACAAGCCGATCTATCCCCCTCCTGTGGTCAGCCTGTGGTGATTCCCGCCGCTGCCCGGGCAAAAAATAACTTGACCTTTACCCGCCGGGTGGGCTATCAAGAAACTGTCTATATTACTCTCCGGTTTGCCGTCCGTTATCCGGCTGTTTTTGTTTCTACCGTATCAGCTTAATGCTATGCGGGAGCTTCGGGTAGTCGCGAGACCCCGGCCTTTGTGAGTAAAGGTAGACGAGCTCCCGCATTTTTTTATGGAGGATAGACCATGTCTGAAATTACCCACCCCACCACCAACCACAACCCACCTGAGCAGCAAGCCGTTGAGAAGAAAGTTTTGTCACCAACATGGGAAGAACTCCTTGAAATGGAAACATCGGCCAACATTGCCGATAGTTACCTGGAACTGCTGTGCAGTATCCTCACTCCGCCTGCCGGTATTGACGATCCGGATCCGGGGCTTGAACAGTTCGACACCCCCTCAGCACGTTTCGCAATGTCATTCTTGATTGGAGAGATTTTTGTTGCGCTTAAGAACCATGACACTCTCATTAAATATTCTTACGAAACGTTACAGCGACAAAAAAGCAAGGAGGTGAAATCATGAACACCAATATCCAAAGAACATGGACAGTTGAAGGGAGAGTGATTCGTGAAGATCAGGTTACCGTCTGGACTGCAAATGATTACCTTCAAGGCGATCTGCTTCCTCCCTTGGAGAGATTGTTTTTGATAATGCGAGAGCATGGTGAAAGCCTCAGTTCACCAATGGGTATGGCCGGGGGGATCGGTGAAGTTGTGACCAGCCATGTCAATGAACGGATGGACCAGGTCTTTCACCATCTGCATAAAAAACACATCAACTTTGAGGTTATTGTTGCCAACCATGAAACACCAGGAATTCCTTGTGGAACGATCATTAACGTAGAGGTTCTTCAGAGTAAGGAGGTGAGGTAATGACTTATAAGCCACAGCAATTGCATTCCAACTGGAGTCTGCTTGCCGATAATTCCAGCTTTAACGACAAGTCGGATACCATTTGTGGTTTTGTTGATACTATTGGAGCCCAGAGGCCACTGCGTGACATGAACGAGGCCGGGTGTGCATCCGAGCAGCTTAACCAGGTTCTGGCCGCTGTTGTATACGGCCTTGAACTTTCAGATAGTGAGCCGAATAACTTCGAGTCTGTAAATCACGGCCTACGTATCATTCTTGAGTCCTGCCACCTGGTTTCACTCAGGGTGGAGCAATACCTTGCCTTGCAGGCAAGGGGGGAACGATGAATGCTGAAATAATCCCTGCCATGACCCCGGAAAACGCCTATAAGCCTGACCCGCAAAACAACCCTATTAACTGTGAAGGAATACTGTACATCCTGCTTCTCAGGGCTAAGGCACACCTGTCACTATGCATTGGTGGTATTGAAACGGAAGAAAGACTTGCCGATGTCCCTGTAAATGACATTGCAGATGCAATATCTTCAGTTGTCGGCATGTTGGATCAGATTGAAAAAACTGTGGATTACATGTTCGACCAACGGCCTGCTCTCGCTGATGACGAAATGCTGGTTAAACTCCAACTCTCCCATGCCGGAACAACTGAGGTCAGCATAGAAACGGTACGTATGGCTACAGAAAAGTTGCTGCATGGTACCACTCAGGAGATTGTCATAGATAATCACGGGGAAAAAAGGATATTTCATATCAATAAATTTTCGATACTTCAGGGAGGGTGACCATGACCACATCCAGGGCGCGTCCTATTATTCGTGCCCTGGATCCCGGCACAAATCTTTAGCCAGGATCTTCACCGAGATTCTCTGTCCGGTCCGACAGAAACAGCTATACCGGAAAGCACCGGCCTGCACACCGCCTCAGTACAGCGTTACAGAGCACCGTTTCTGCCATGTCGACAGAACGTAGTCGACCATGAAGACTGTCGGGCATTACAGCGGGCACCGGCACAAATAGTTGACCAGGATCTTCACCAAGATTTTCTACCAGATCCGGCAGAAAGAAGACGGTCAACTTCTTGCCTATCCGATTACAGCTGATCGGGCTGCAAGCAGGCGATCAACTACCGGGATCGGGATCTGCAGCCGGACCGGCTTAAATCACCTGGTCATCTCTTTGATTCATTAGCTTGACCGAGTGCCGACAGAAACCGGATGGATTGATCATGGCCAAAGAACAGGACAGATGCACGGCAGAACCGGGTAGATCGAAAAGCACCGGCCTGGGCCCCGCATCGATACAGCGTCACAGAGCACCGTTTCTGCCATGTCGACAGAAACAAAACAGCAATGAAAACCGTCAGCGATTGCATCGGGCACCGACAGAAAACTAAGATCAAGATCCAGAAGGTACTATTACAGCCAAGGTGTACAGAAAACCAAGGACATGATTTGGGAGAGTCTCGTTGCAGCCCGGGATCACAGAAATATACCTCTCGGATCAGACAAAAACTCAAGTACAAGACATCTACAGGCAAATTCTGCCCTTGAATTTCTTGACAAATACCACAACAAATGTTTTGATAAACGAATAGGGTTATTTGTTAATATATTTGTTCAACCTTCTAGCTAAGGCAAAATCATGCAAGAATATCAGCACATAATATTTAAAAAACGTTGGGAAATAACACCACAAACACAATATCAACTTGGTGAGTGTGAAGCAATGGTGCGAGCCATCTCAAACATCCCCTTAAGACCTCAAGATCGCGGAAAACTGCTTAATGTCTCACTCATCAAAGGGGCACAGGCAACAACGGCAATAGAAGGCAACACACTTTCACAGGAAGAGATTGAGCGTGTGTTTGAAGGTGAAGAGCTTCCTCCTAGTCGGGAATACCTACAGAAAGAAGTAACAAACGTGATTAGCGCCTTTAATTATTTATTAAATGAGGTGGTCCGGGATGGCAAGGAATGGCCTGTGACACCTGACCTGATCAAACAGTTTCACAAGATGATATCAAAAAATCTTGGAGAGCACCTTGATGCGATCCCAGGCAGATGGAGAGAAGATAGAAGGCAGGTTGGACCATACCTAGCACCAGAACACCAACATGTTCCAAAATTAATAAACAAGTTATGCGATTGGATCAAAGAAGAATTCCATTTTCATAAAGAACAAGATTTCAAAACTGCAGTTATCCAGGCAATTATCACTCATGTGTACATTGAATGGATACATCCTTTTGGAGATGGAAACGGAAGGACAGGAAGGCTGCTTGAATTTTTCATCTTACTTCGCGCCGGACTTCCTAGCATTACATCACATATTCTTTCAAATTTTTACAACCAAACCAGAACCGATTATTATCGGCACCTAAATATTGCAAGGAAAGAAAGAGGTTTGACACAATTTATCGAATATGCTGTCCAGGGCTTTAGGGATGGTCTGTTGGACAACTTGGAAATAATACAAGCCGGTCAACTGAAAATCTTTTGGCGAAATCACATCTTCGAATCATTCGCAGATGTGAAGTACACCAAGAAAAATGTTTTTAAACGCAAACGAGACCTTATGCTTTCCGCTCCTATTGATAACTGGCTTACGGTAGATGAGATTATCACAACAAAAACTGAAGTTATCAGAGCATATGCATCATTAGGTAAAGCCACCATAAAGCGAGACCTGAAGGAACTTTTAGAAATGGGGTTACTTGTCCAACAAGACAAAAAATTTCACGCAAACACAATGGCGTTGCAAGCATCATTACCTGAGAAAAAATAGCACCGGCCACCAACAAACACAAAAGCAAGATCTGAAGGGATAATTGACCCGAAAACAATAGAGGAGATCAATAATGTGGAATCGTAATCAAAGCACAGGGCCTGGAGGTGGACTATCAACAGGTCCCGGGGGCGGACTTTCAACCGGACCGGGAGGAGGTCTGTCGACAGGCCCTGGTGGGGGAATGTCAACTGGCCCTACACCTTACATAAGCAATATCCCTCCATGGCCTGTATTTATTCAAGAGCTGGAAAATAGAGACATGCATCAATATGCCGAACTGATTAGAGGCCACTTGCTATAAACTGCAACAACCTTGCCGATGAGGCCTAATAAAGAAAACAGACTGGTGGCAGCACAAGGGCTCAAGGCTGTATGGAAGGGGAACAGCAGGCATTACCGGGTAGAGGATCTGAAACAGTTTATGGTAACGAAGCAACGGGGAGATAGAAAATAAAGAAGAAATAAAAAACGCGCTAGTTTTTCATCCGTGAGAATACCCGTCGCATGACGGGTATTATGTTAAATAAGTTTTTTTATCTTAATATTTCAATATGTTATCATCTATAAAATATTTTACAGATGAATGGGCCTATTATTTTTAATGATTGGTCATTTTTTTGACAGCGAGCTATGTATTTTTTTTACTAGAGGGACAAACTTCGTGTTTAGGGTCCCACCAAAGAAGACTGAAGACTCGTCCAATTTTTATTCCCCAAATTCGCTGAGTCCCTGTAAGACGCAAGGATACTATTCTTTCTATATCGTCTAGCCTGAGCCGTATAAGCTCTCTCTGCGCCTCCCTCGATATCCCAGAAACTGGCACTTCATGATTATTTCCCCCTAATATAGAGCCCCAATTCATCGATTCAAAATTCTGCAGCTTTGGAATAATATCATCCCACAAGAAAGAACCATCAATTATACTCCAGCCAAATGGACCGTTCTGCTGAAGTGTCTCAATCGTCCAGACCGGCGTAAGTTTGTGGTTCTCTTCAGGAAGACTTTCAACCCTAGGCCGCTTCTCAGTTCTCCCCTTCTTGGCAGCTCCTCGTGGGACTTTCTTTTTCCCCATTATAGCGAGCTATAATATTCAGCCATGCCTGATAAGGATATCGGTCGACTGCCCCTTGATGTAGCAGGAAGCCCGCGCCTTGCCTTTTTCCACGGCTCTTCAGAATGGCTAAGTTCAATCAACCATTGGGCAGACTTTTTTCCATAGAAATCTATAACACTATTAATGGTTTCCACCTGACCAGGAGAGATAAGTTCAGGATTACCAGTTAACACCTTCTCTACTTCATACATACCTCGATGATAATTAAAAAGTTCTCTAACAACTGGTCCGTTGGCCCATGCTTCTATCGGTTCAACAAAGAGAGGGACTTCATCCCAGACAAGAGACCAAGCCTGGCAATAATAGACAAGCTTTTGCAATTTCATGGTACTTATCCGGCCAAGTCTTTTGAGAATGTATGCTGCTACATCCAGCACACTGACATCTCTGTTTGTTTCAGGTGAAGAAGTATGATAGTAACTAACAATCAGCGGTTCGCCCTCAGGCGATCGCGAAGAGAAGCTATCATCATAATTTCGAGAGCTATTTGTTGAAGGATCTAACAGAAAGCCCAGGACTTTCGCCTCTTCATCATTTAAAGAAATCCCAGTGTTATTATTCTTCACTATAAAATTCCTAACGTTGTATGTCTTCGATAGTCTTGCCGACTAATTCATCCGAATAATCCAGATATTCGGATATTGGAGTATCGTCAATTCCACCTTTTAAAGCCGCAAGATTCTCTACTTGATGATTAAAGTTAAAATCCATCTCCATAAGGATTTTACCATCTTCATCAACAGTTTCAACGACATTGAAATTAAGCATTGCTTCTTTGTATTTGAAGGAATACTTGATTTGCTCTGAAGTAATGTCGTTATCCCCATTTTTAATTGATTCAAACAGCCTGGTACCCATATTTATAAAGTCAGACGTTCCAAGCTTTTTTTTATAAGCAAAATTAATTCCATACGATGTTACAGGCGTATGAGGCAAGAAGTCCGCTATCTTCCTCAGCATATCTTCAATTTTAACAAAAATATCAGCGGTATCTTGTAATGGGTTAAAGCATAATCGACTTCCAGCCAGTGATATTTTTATATCATCCATGGCGACAACAGGCAGGCCAGTCGCATTTGGTCCAAATTCAACGCTTACTTGAAATTTCTTTTGTTCTGGTAAGATAAATTTCTATGATCACAAAATTCGGTTGGATCCTTTAATTTCAGATAGTTACTGAGCCATATTATGCCATACTTGCTCATAATATCCAAACAATTTACCCTGAAAAACAAACTGGCGCCGAGATTCCTTTCATGCGTAATCACCTG
>JAUWLT010000264.1 GCA_030613515.1 Desulfobulbaceae bacterium | reverse complement strand
AGCTCATTCCTTTATTCACCAGGGCCATATGATTAGCCGGTTCACGCACAAGCACCTCGGAAAAACAGTCAATAGCCTCACGATGACGGTTCACCTCGGCCAGGGCCACACCGAGACTGTTCAGCAGATTGATATCACCGGATTGCATCTTAAGCCCAGCCCGGTACTCCCTGATAGCCTGTTTATAATCACCTTCATCAAAATAAAGATCACCGCTGACATTTAAACTCAAAAAATCAAAACCGACCACGGCACCTGTACCGTAAAAACTCCCGTGCAGTATGGCCTTGCGACAATTCCTGACACAATCGACCTTGCTTGAACCTGCTGATGGCCAGTGACTGAATCCCATGGCAGGGCACAGGCCGGTGCTATTTTTAATTTTTCCGGGCAGCTCTTTCACCAGCTTAGCAGTCCGAGCACCAGTATAACCGGGCAACAAAACAAATTGCTGATCACCAGACAATGCAACACAGTAACTCTCAACAGGCAACAGGGGTGAAAGCTCCGGCAAATCCCCTTCCCCCGCAGATGCAATAAGAACCAGACCAAATCGTGCGAGTCCACGCCATTTGCACTGCAGTTTTCGCAGCACCTGCGCTGAAGGCAGGGCAAGGGGATGCTGGTCACGTTTATGGAGAAAGGCAGCATCACATAGACTGTAGGGACCACGTCGTTCTGCCTCCAGCAAGGCAAGCCAGCAGTCGTGAAGTGTCTTCTCCGGCGATTGCTCCCCGATAAGGCTGGAAAAACCAACATGGACTCGGTACAACTTTTCCCGCTTAAGACGTGAAATCAACCGATGGGAAAAATCAAGGGCCGCCCTGCGATCGCATTGCTGAATTACGCAACCAAAAATGCCCTGACCGAAATAAAAAAGCGGGTCTCGGGTAACTACCTCCAGCAGGGAACTCAATTGAACAACCTTCTGAAAACTCCCTGCAATTGTACGCCGTCTGGATACTGTCGCTATGAGAAACAGAGATTTCCAGCAAGATTCGCCGGACAGCAACAGGTCAAGAGCACGCTGATTATAAAGACCGGTACCGGGATCCGTATAAATTTGCCGGATGAGAGAAAAACGCTGCAAAACCTTGTTCTGCAGTTCAAGCAGCCATTCCGGCGCCATCTTCTGAAGCAGGGAAGGATCAACATCATAGACAACGACATCCACCTGTGCCTGCGTCTCAATAACCGGAGGGATAACCAGCAAGTTGTCTTGCACAAAAGGGATGGTCTCTGCTCTTTCCGCAGTCAGAATTTCCTGCTGCTCCCGACTGAACCCATGCGGTAACCGATAAGCCGAATCGTGAAACCAGAATCCGACAGATGCCGGTATCGGCAAAAGATTGCTTACCTCAAGTGCCAGTTGATCACCAAAGATGAGGGCATCGTAGTCCCGAAAACCTGATTCTTTGCCTGAATAAACAGAAATCATACTCAAAAAAGTCAGGGCCCGGGAGAGAGAACCTGTTGCAGGCCGCTGTCAACCATGGCAATCTCATCATCTGCAACGGTTCGCATATCAAGGAGCAAACGATCATCTTCAATACGGCTGATGATGGGAACCTCCAGGTTACGCAATGCTTTTTCAAGATGGCTGACACTCATGTCTGCAGGCTGCAGGGCCACTCCCCTGCTGGACAGGTTTTGTTCCGGCATGGCCCCGCCGCCGACCCGTGACATAATATCTGCTATTGTAACCGTACAGCAACCACCAATACTTTTTCTCAACCGGCGGGCAAGCCTTTTTGCCCTGCGATCCACCAGCTCAACGGACGCAGAGATCATGGCCAGGGTGGGAATATTATCACATACCGTTTGGGGATCACGATAAAAACGAAGAATTGATTCAAGTCCGGCCAGGGTAAACTTGTCAATACGCATGGCGCGGTTAATCGGATTTTTCTTGATCCGGTCAACAATTTCCGTACGACCCAGAATGATACCGGCCTGGGGTCCACCCAGCAGCTTATCACCGCTGAAGGTGACCACATCAACACCTGATGCAACGACCTCCTGCACAGTGGGCTCCTTTTCAAGCCCAAACCGACCCAGGTCGACAAAACAGCCGGAACCAAGATCCTCCATAACCGGCAACTTGTGGTCGCGCCCAAGTTGCACCAGTTCCTCGTTGCACACCTCACTGGTAAAACCGATAATGCGGTAATTACTACAGTGGACCTTGAGCAGCAACCCGGTGTCTTCTGTTATGGCTGCACGATAATCTTTGAGATGAGTGCGGTTTGTCGCCCCAACTTCAATGAGGCGGGCACCACTGCGAGCCATCACATCCGGAATACGAAAAGAACCACCGATCTCCACGAGCTGTCCACGGGAAACAATCACCTCACGGTCCTTAGCCAGGGTCTCAAGGACAATCAGTACCGCTGCAGCATTGTTATTTACGACCAGTGCAGACTCGGCACCAGTCAATTCACAGAGCAAATCCTCGACCAGTGAGTAACGACTGCCCCGCTTACCAGTTGTTAGATTATATTCCAAGTTGGAATACCTGCCGCCGGCCAGGTGCAACATCTGCATGGTGGACTCAGGAAGAACAGACCGGCCAAGATTCGTATGGATTATCACGCCGGTTCCATTAATAACCCTGCGAAATCGTGATTGCTGGAGGTCATGAATCTCCTTCTTAATGGGGCCAAGCAGGACGGAAAGGGACAGTGTCTGAGCGGAGATGTCTTTGCCGGCAAGAATCTGCTGCCTGTACCCGGCAAGCACCTGGCGGATACCTTTTTTGATCAGGCCTGCAGGAATTGTTTCAAACTCATTATCCTCGAGAACCGCTAACAGACATTCGTCAACTTTAGGAATAAGACGCAGCAGGTTTTGCATGGCATCAGGTACAGTTTAAAAGGTTAACAAAAACCGAAACCCACAAGGTCCGGCAGAAACAGTATTGTTCACACTGGCTGCATGTTACGATATATAAGCACTGCAAAGCAATGAGAAAATAATAAAATGACTTAAAATCAAGCTGGTTAGGTTATTTATCACAAAAAAAGAATAACAGAATGAAAAATCCGTTGACGAACAGGGGTTCATGGGTTAAATTTTCGCCCCGTTGCCTATGAAAAACATCACGGCAGCGCAATCACTTTCACAAAAAACATATTGACAGTTTTTACAGAAGTGATTAATTTTTGTATACCTATAAAAAATAGGTGCACTTGCCTTTTGGGCGTTTTTTTTTGATCTTTGAAAACTAAACAGCATTCAAGCGGGCCGATACAAACCCGGCTATGGCCTTTTGGTTATGGTTGGGATTTTATTTTGTTGAAGTCCAATCCTTGAATTTTTTTGATTTTTTCTAAATTATTAGAAAAATAA
>JAUWLT010000189.1 GCA_030613515.1 Desulfobulbaceae bacterium | reverse complement strand
TTGCAGTCGTTCAGCCCGGCGACCGGTAATGATCAGCTGCCAGCCTTCGGCTGCAAAACGGCGGCCGCAGGCAAGACCGAATCCGGAGGTAGCCCCGGTGATAAGAATTGTCTTCATAGATGGTATTCAAGGCGAAAAGTTCTGTAGAGCACAATCGGATAGCTAAATAATATAAATCAGCAAGCTTAGGAAAGCAGCTTTATTCTTAAAAAACAACATTTTTTCAGGTGAGTGTGGAATTTGTCGAATAGATGGTTATAATGACATTTATTATCAGGCATGTCAGGCTGACCGGCAGCTGTGTCAGTTTATTGATTCTACAAACCATGGAGAAAAACGATGTTGAAGAAGAAAATGCTCAAGGCATTGAATAACCAGATAAATGCAGAATTGTATTCCAGTTATCTCTATCTGTCCATGGAGTCCTATTTCCAGTCGGTCAGCCTGTCCGGCTTTGCCGGTTGGATGCGGGGCCAGGTACAGGAAGAGTTGTTTCATGGGATGAAATTTTATGATTTCGTCAACGAGCGTGGTGGTCGGGTAACTCTGGACTCCATTGCCAAGCCCGATGCAGACTGGAAAACGCCGCTGGCCGCCTTTGAGCATATTCTCAAGCACGAGCAGATGGTAACTTCCATGATCAACGATCTGATGGACCTGGCCATTGCTGAGCAGGACCATGCCACCAAGATTTTCTTGCAGTGGTTTGTTTCCGAGCAGGTTGAGGAAGAGGCTTCTGTTGGAGAAGTAGTTGACAAACTTCGTCTGATCAAAAATGAATCTTCAGGCCTGTTTTTTCTTGATGCTGAAATGAGCAAGCGGGTCTTTACGCTGCCGGAATAGGGAACAGGAAAAAGGAAAAAGGAAAAGAAAAGGGAATAGGGAAGAGGGAAAAGGAAAAGGGGATAGAGTTACATCAAATTATCTTCTCCTGTTCCCTCTTCCCTATCCGTTTTTAAATGAGTACACGAAAAATAAAAAAACAAGTTCTGGCCCTGCTGGCTGAGCCTGATCTAGATTTAATTCAGAAAGAGTTAGGGCAATTAACAGCCAAGGATGTTGTCAACGCACTCTTTTCCGGTATCTGCCGTAGTGAAGAACCGGTGCGCTGGAACGCAGTCAGCGCCATGGGCACACTGGTTGCCCGGCTGGCAAATGAGGACATGGAAGAGGGACGGATAATCATGCGCCGTATGCTCTGGAGCTTAAACGATGAATCCGGCGGTATCGGCTGGGGAGCTCCCGAGTCAATGGCCGAGATTATGAGCCTCCATGACGGGCTTGCCCGAGAGTATGTACACATGCTGATTTCCTACATGCGTGAGGATGGTGAGGAAATCTGGCAGGATGGGAATTACCTGGAGCACGAAACTCTACAGCAGGGGCTGATGTGGGGTGCAGGGCAGCTGGCCCTTTCCCGCAGGCAGCTGGTAGTGGAAAAGGGAATGGAGCAGGACCTGCCGCCCTACCTGGATGCGGCCGATGGCACTGTTCGTGGACTGGCCGCCCGGGCAATTGGTCTGCTGGGCACGGCTGCATGCCGGGATCGGCTACAGGAGTTGTGTACAGATGACTTCCCTGTTCGTTTGTATGAAAACGGCAGGCTGAGTACGGTTACTGTTGGTGAACTTGCCGGGCAGGCTTTGGGCTCACTCAAAAATAATTTCGTAGAGATGAGGTGACAATGGGACATAGATTTTGGCAAGCCGCAGATGGCAAAAACGCAGAAATAGCAGCGCTCTTTCGAGTATTTTGCCACCTGTGGATCGCCGGAAGATGTGTTGCAGTGTCGCCTCAGAATGCGAAGTTATTTTTGAGTGAGCCCTTAAAAAGGTTGGCTGACTGATGTCTTTATTCCCCAGCGCTGCCTGTCTGCAGATGGAGATCCGGGTTGGAGATGTAGATGCCAACCTGCTACAACTCAAAGAATTATTTGTCGGTCAGAGGCCTGCAGCAAATACCCTGGTTGTCCTGCCCGAACTCTGGGTTAGCGGTTTTGACTATCCTCGTATTGCAACTCTTGCCGAACAGACTCCCCGGGTGCTTGCGGAGTTGCAGCAGCTGGCTGCTGAACACACGATCTGGTTCGCCGGTTCCCTGCTGGAGAAGAGAGAACAGGACGCACCCTGCAACACCCTGTATCTGACCGGACCGAAAGGAGTGGTCGGCAGGTACCGGAAGCACCATCTCTTCAGCTTCTGGCAGGAAGATCAATATTTGCAACCAGGAATCGTCCCACAGTTCATTGATACTCCCTTTGGACCGCTGGGAGCCCTGGTCTGTTATGACCTGCGTTTCCCGGAGATAAGCCGTGCCCAGACCTTTGCCGGCTGCAGGTTAATCGTTGTTTCCGCCCAGTGGCCCATGCTGCGTCTGGATCACTGGCAGCTGCTGGTCAAGACCCGGGCCGTTGAAAACCAGGCCTTTGTGGTGGCCTGCAATGGGTGCGGTATAAGCGGCATCAATGAGCTGGCCGGTTATTCTATGATTGTTGGTCCTGATGGTCAGGTGCTTGCGGGGGCAGGGGAGGAGTCGACTGTTATCAGTGCTGAGCTTGTGGAAGAAGACTTGGAGACGTTGCGATCCCGTTTCTGTACAGGTGGTGAGCGGCCTTGGTCGGGTGATGATCAAAACAAGGTTGTAGAGCTTACGCAGTTGCGGGACTACCTGGCTTTGCACCGGAAGCAGGGCAGCAGGGTTGCCTTTACTAACGGCTGTTTTGATCTTCTCCACGCCGGCCATGTCAGTTATCTTGAACAGGCACGCCGTTGCGGTGATTGCCTGGTAGTGGGCTTGAATTCTGATCGTTCCGTGCGGGCGCTGAAAGGGACATCCCGGCCGGTAAACAGTGAACAGGACCGGGCTCGGGTACTGGCGTCCCTTGGCTGTGTGGATTATATAGTCGTCTTTGATGAGGATACCCCCCGCAACCTGATCAGCAGCCTGCTGCCCGATATTCTGGTAAAGGGTGCGGACTGGCCCGAGGACCAGATCGCAGGTGCTGCTGAAGTCAAAGCGGCGGGTGGAAGGGTGGAGCGAATTGTCTTCGAACATCAAGCCTCCACCACTGATGTTATCAATAAAATCCAGCATCTGGAATCCGGTCCTTCCGGAAAGACAGGAGAATGATATGGCAACGATAAAAGTTCAGGGAATGAAATGTCAGCACTGTGTAGGCTCAACCAAAAAAGCCCTTGAAGGGATTGACGGTATCTCCAATGTCCAGGTGGACCTGGATAGCGGGCAGGTCAGCTTTGACGGCACAGCCGATATGGAGACCATTAAAGCCGCTGTCAGCAAGGCAGGCTTTGAGGTGATTGCGTAGACTGAATTCACACTACTACCCACCACGAAGAACACGAAGTTCACGAAGAAAAAGTTTAATCGTTTTTCAGTGGTTTGCTCCTTCGTGTTCTTGGTGAACTTCGTGGTTAGTAACAATATTAAGAGATACTTTTAGAAATATTTTGACGCCCCCTCCCCGGAAAAAACAGCATCTCTCTTTTTTCAAACCCTTTTCTATACTATAATAACACAGTAGACACCCGACACATTTCCCAATACCGGAGAGGTGCATTGAAACTACGGCCCCTGCTCGTCGTTATCCTGGTTGGAGTTTGTTTTGCTGCAGGCTACACATATTTAACCAGGGAAAAAGCGATTGCAGTTACATGTAAAACAGTGAACCTGGGACCGGTAGAGTTTACTGTTGCCAATACCCGTGCCGGCACTGTCAAGGCCGTGCATAGGGCCAGGCTGGCATCTGCCGTGGGTGGACAGATAGCAACGCTGCCGGTTAAAGAAGGGGAAAAAGTGGTCAAAGGGCAGGTTTTGTTGACCCTGTGGAACAAGGATATTGCCGCCCAACTACGACTGGCCAGACAGGAAGCAGTTGCCGTAGAAGTGGCTGCAGATGAGGCTTGTATCATGGCGGAACTTGCCTCCCGTACTGCTCAACGTCTCACACAGTTAAAACAGAGGAAGACTGTTTCCGAGGCCAGCTATGATGAGGCGGTAACCACTGCCCGGGCTAGACAGGCGGCCTGCGAGGCTGGACAGGCACGCCATCTGGCTTTTCTGGCCAAAGTTGAAACCGTCCAGGCCGCCTTGGATAAAACTATCCTGCGAGCACCTTTTTCAGGGATTATTGCCGAGGTTAACGGTGAAGCAGGCGAATTTGTCACTCCCTCACCTCCCGGTATTGCCACCTTACCAGCCATTGATCTGATCAACACGGAAACACTTTTTGTTTCAGCGCCCATTGATGAGATTGATGCCGCTAAAATCATGCTGGAAATGAAGGCCAGAATCACGCTTGATGCCTATCCGGATCAGGTTTTTGCCGGAACTGTCCACCGTATAGCTCCCTATGTCCTGGAGCGGGCCAAACAGGCCCGGACCGTGGAGGTGGAAACCCTGTTTGAAGGCAAGACCCGGCCTGCCAACCTGTTACCGGGCTACAGTGCGGATGTGGAAATTATTGTCGCCTCACAGGACAATGTTCTCAGGGTACCATCCGAGGCGCTGATGGAAGGAGACCAGCTCTTTATTCTCAACCGGGAGACAAGTCGACTTGAACGGCGCAGTGTTGAAATCGGACTAAAGAACTGGCGTTTCAGCGAAGTGGTGTCAGGCCTGCAACCAGGAGAGCTGGTCGTCACTTCGGTGGATCGTCAGGGGTTGAAAGACGGGGTGCTGGTAACAATCGATAACAAACCGGCTGCAGGCCATCAAGAAAAATAGCGGAAAAATAGGGGACAGACCCGAATTTTCTCAAATATCATCTCATGTTTAATAAAACCGTAGCCAAAGAAAATTCGGGTCTGTCCCCTATTTTTCTTGAGTCCTAACAATGATTCGTCTGCAACAGATCAGCCGTATTTTCAAGGTCGGCGGTCAGGATGTCCATGCCCTGGATACTATCGATCTGCATGTTTCATCTGGTGAATACCTCTCTGTTATGGGACCGTCCGGTTCCGGTAAATCAACCCTGCTCAATATAATCGGTCTGTTAGATTCTCCAACCCGGGGCAGCTACACCCTTGATGGTCATGATGTCACCAGTCTTGATGATGATGACCTGGCCCTGGTTCGTCGGGAAAAGATAGGTTTTATTTTTCAATTTTTT
>JAUWLT010000026.1 GCA_030613515.1 Desulfobulbaceae bacterium | reverse complement strand
ATGGTAGTGACTGGGTCTACTGTTTATTGAGTGCTTGCTGGGTATGTACTTGTATTGCTAGATATTTATTACTACTATGCCCTGACTGGCAGGATAAAGATTCTATAGTTGGCTTTAGTTGCCATATAGTGGAAATATGTTGACTTTGGCTTGCAGGAAATTTGCTACGTATATTGTGCGGACACCTTATCAGGAAGAAGCTTTACCTATGCATTTTACTCCAAAACTGATGCTTGCCAAGGGACATCTTTTCCTGCTGGAATAGTAACAGTATCCAGATCTACAGATATGTTGATCTTAGGGATCAGGGATTGAATGGAAAAAAGGCTGGAGTGAGAAAAACAGTAATAACTCCAACCAGGATAGATAACGGCAAGCCAACCCGGACAAAATCACCGAAACTATATTCACCTGGGCCATAGACCATTAGATTTGTCTGGTAACTCACCGGCGAGATAAAACTACAGGATGCCCCAACCATCACTGTGACCACAAAAGGCATGAAGCTGACACCCAGTGCAGAGGCAATGGTCATGGAAATGGGAAACATGAAAACCGCTGAGGCGACATTGGTGACCATGGCATCCATGAGAATACAGCCAAGAAAGACTACGGCCAGGGCCAGATAGGCATTATCCCCTCCCAGGACACCTAAAAAATTTCCGATATGTGCTGACAGACCGGTAGCAGTCACTGCCGACTCCAAACCTATAGCTGCAGCAATAACCATAAGGGTGGAAAAGTCTACGGAACGTCCGGCATCATTAAGGGTCATACAACCGGTGAGAAGCATGGCCCCGGAAGCAAGCAGGGCGGCATTGAGCATGCTCATAAAGCCAAAGGCCACAGAAAAAACCATGGCTCCTGTAATGATTGAGGCGAGCATAGCCTTGTCAGTTCGCTGGATATTGGCTCCCTGCAGCTTTTTGGTCATGGAAAACTCGGTTTCATTTCGATTGCGGTAGAAAAAAGTATCCTTCACCTCCAACAAGGCGATATCGCCAGCCTGAATCACTGCATCTCCCAAAGGATAGTGCATGGCTGCCTCGCCCCTGGCAAAACCCACAAGCCATACCTCAAAATTACGATCCTCACTTTCCACCTTACTTATCTGTTGGCCAATCATGCTGTTCCTTCGTGACACAACGACTTTCACCAGATGATGCCGGTGGCGGTCTGCCTTCTGTTCCTTGGTGGAATAGAGGGGCGTGAGGCCGATAGTCGCCCACAGGGTTTTGGCACCAACGATATCTGCGGAAAAGCCAATGGTATCGCCGGCAACAAGGAGCATTTCCGGGCTTACCTCTAGTCACTCTGCTCCGCGATGAAAACATATGATGGAAAAACCTTCACTTTCTAAAATTCCGGTATCATCAATTGATTTACCGATGAGCGGACTATCGTCTTCCACGGCCAGTTCCACCCGAAACATCCTGCTACTGCTCTGCCCCACAACATCCAGTGATCGGGGAGAAGAAGGGAGCAGCCACTTACCTGCTGTCATGAGAAAAATCAGACCGGCAATGGTGACAGGCACTCCCACCCAGGAAAGATCGAATATACTTACAGGCACCATATGGGGCAGATCAGTCCCCCCACGTTCCAGTGTCTCATTGACTAGACCGGCAAGCACCAGATTGGTTGCGGTCCCAATCAGGGTGCAGGTTCCGCCCAGGATCGAAGCATAGCTCAAAGGAATAAAAAGCTTTTTGGCATCCAGGCCGCAACTTCTGGAAAGATCTCTAATCATTGATATCATCATTGCCACCAGTGGAGTATTGTTTAAAAAGGCAGAGCCAAAAGCGATGTTAGGCAGAATTTTAAGTTGGGCATGAACACCGATGTCGGCCGGCCGATCAGCTTTTCACTAAGGATGGAGATGGCCCCGGTGGAGTACATCCCGGCGGCAATCATAAAGAGGGCGCCGATGGTCAGTACCCCAGGATTGTTGAATCCTTTGAGGGAATCTTCAAGGGGTGCCAGCTTGAAGGTGATGGTCAGGGTCAGGGCTCCGACGAAGATGGCTGCTGGCGGCAGTTTACTGAAAATAAGCAGACCGAAGGTCAGCGCCAAGATAGCAATGATCAGGTAGATTTCAAGCATGGCTAAGAGTGTGGTTAATGTTTATAGAGTCTTTCAAGAATGACAAATACACCAATGCCAGTGAATATCACCGCAGTATTTGTTGACCATTCATGGATTCCGGTAATATTTAGAACTAAAACTAATGCGAACGAAAAACCACACAAAAGCAGACTCCAGATTACCCATTGCTTAAAAGATTTTGATGACCTTTTTTTCATTACGCTTCCTCAGTATTTTTTAACAAGGCCGTTAAAAAAGAAAATTAATTCCAAGGTGGAAATAGGTCTGATCTTCTCCACCGCTATCCTCAACAACATCTCCTGCCCAGAAATGAACCACATGCATTCTTGTTACAATATTTCTGTTTATTTTCCAGTTCACAGCTAACTGTGCCTGGGCACCGATATACCTGGAATCACTTGCTGTTGCAGGTGTATCGATTTTGTTTGTTCCTGTATAAAAGGCATCATTCGTACTGGCACGCCAAAGCACATCATTACTCAGGGTGACAAGTAAAGTTTCATCTAAACGATATCCAATATTCGGTTGGATATGGATCAAATTAAAGGGCATCACATCTCGAGCATAGCTGAAGTAAGGGGTGCCAAAGACAGGGTTGTAAAAGGTGTTCAGCTGACTGTCGTCAGGATCACTATCACCGGAGAAATAACTTGTTTTCAGGCCAACAATGGGAGTGCTGGTTTCTTTGAAGAACGCATATTTGACCTCACCAAATGCAGCGAATGCATTGATGTTACTTCCACCGGGTTGGTCGTCATAGCTCCCAAACTGATAGGCGAGATAGTAGTCAAGACTCAGCTGATTGCTTGTCGTTAGAGGCTGGTTCAGCCAAAGGAGGAGAGTGTGTCTGGTTTCATCATTTTGTCCGACGCCGCTCTGCTCAAAGTGGCGATCATCAAGCTGCCATCCGAGATAGAGAAAACTCAAGTCCATACCACTTTTATGCAAAGCGTTGCTGTAGCGACTTCCCCAGAAATATTCACCTGTACCGGACATGGCAAAGGCATTGTCAGCATAATCAACATACTCTGCAGCAAAGGCTTCAAATGGGCTTAAACTCTCTTGTAACCAAGCCACTCGCCCTCCGTTGTACACAAGACGAATATTGTTTGCTTCACCGGCAGTAATAAAGACATTTGCCGTTTCAATAAGTTGTCGTCCTAAACGAAAAACCAGGCGGTCATTTTCAGCTGTTGCTATACGATAATCAACAAACAACTGCCATATATCAGGATCTGTTTCATCTACTGCCCCGGCGCCACCTTCCCTATCATTTACGGTAGCAAGACCAAGTTGCCCAAACAACCGCCATTCTTCGCTAAGCCGCCAATCACCATGTATTGCCAGCCGATTTTGTAAAACATTTTGATAGCCGATATCGGTGAGTCCTCTATCCGCTTTATCATATGATTCGTAGGCAAGGCGATATTCGCCCCCCAGGCTCAGAAAATTTGTTCCATTTTCACCCAGTGTAAGATGCTTTAGAGGAAGCCAACTGCTCTGGATTTTTCTGTCAGGGTCATTCAGCACAGTCCAATCTTCACTCCATCGGGCACGCGGTGTGAACGTAGGCAGGTCGGAAAAATCGACGCTCTCTTCACATCTTCCATTCCCTGTAAGCGACAGAAAAAAAATAAAAAAAGCAGTGCACCAAATCGGCAAAGCACAAAGAGGTGCCTGTTCATTCCCTATCAATTCCCGAAAAAAGATGTAACGATCGATTGATACAGGAATGCAAGCACACCAAGAATGGTAAGTAAATAGATCGTGTTCGATAACCAGGATCCAAATTTTGATTTCTCAGAACTCATGAGATACCTCCTTGGCTTGACTTTTTCTTTGAGCCTTTTACAAGAACTCTTCGGAATTTCACAAGATGTGACAACATATTACCCGCTGGGCAGAAGAAGCGACACCAGAAGCTTGACATGAAAAAAGAACCAATTAGCGCCAACGGCAGGATATACCATTGGATACCGATACCCTCCAAAGAGAACATCATGGCAAAGGGCTCGTAGGAGCCAAGGGCCGGATGCCTGGAGAGGAAAATAATCATCAGTGCTGCCCAAAGCAGGCTGTTTGCCACAAGCTTAGCATTACGTGCAAAGGCTGGAGATGGTGCTATTCGCATCCCGCTGATCTTTGAAAGAAAGAACTCCACTCCAAAAAAAGGGCAGATCCGGTAGCAATAGATATTTTTGCCACTGATCAGAATGGTCACAACTGTACCAATCACCAGAACCCACCAGCCAATATGTTCAGAAACTCCAGGGACAAAGCCCATGAGCATGCCAGAAAGACTGCCAACAGAGATAGAGGCGTTGAGATAGAAACCGATAATGGCGATAGATGCAGCAATGTATGCATACTTCCACGGTTTTTTCTGAGAAACCACGGGCACAAATGCCAGTCCAAAAAGAACGATGATCAGTATCTCCTCCAGGCCAAACTTCCAGGGGGCTGATATCCAGCTGGGTTCCAGTTTGAAATACTGCAGTGCCGCGATATGAGCTCCATTTCGTACGGCCTGAGTGGCAGCCATGGTTGTTACCGTAGCACCGGAAACAGCATCAATATCATCACCGACAACAAAGTTATCTGTGATAGCTTTGTTGATATATTGGTCTAAATAGTTTGCCTGTTTAACCCGTTCCAGAAAGGCCGGGGTCTCACGGTCATAAAGAGGCAGGACAGCTGCTATCTTGGCGTCGTCATGAATACGGATGCCGATAACAAAGGGACCACCATAGCCCTGACCTTCCTGGATAAGGACATACTCACCCTTGCTGTCTACCTTCTCTCCAAGCTGAAAAACCACAGGATTGTCATTCACCTTGGTGAGGACTTTGTCTGTTACCTGTCTCTGGACCATGGCTTCATAATCAGTATCTCCATTGGCTAGTCCAAAAAGAAAAGCTGCGGCTAAAGAGACATAGGCGGCAAAACGAATAGACGGATGAAGCTGAAGGGCAGGTTTTTGAGCCATTTTTGGAGCTGAAACCATGGATGGTGCAGCGGTTTTAGCCGGTTTTGAGGTCTGTACCTCCGTCAGTGCAGTTCGTTTTTCAAGTTTGCTGATGATGTAGCGCATCCCTAAAGTCAGGGATATGATTCCGGGCAGCCCAAAGAGCAGCATTCCCATACTCCCCGCTCGTGGAACGCCTTCTAAAACGGCACCAACCGACCAGGCAATAGCAAAGAGGACAAGAACCGTACCGCCTAGGAGCAGAGACCAGGCGATCAGATTCATTCGATACTGTTTTGACAGGCGCCAGAACAGAAGCAAAGAGGCTGTGCTGAGAAAGCCCAGGAAATACCAGGTAAGACCCATCATGAGACCTTCTCCTTTCTGGCAAGAATGAATCTGAGGCTCAGAGTAGTAAGGACGATTCCGGGCAGCCCAAAGAGGAGCATCCCCATACTCCCCGCTCGTGGCACCCCTTCCAACACGGCTCCCACTGACCAGGCAATGGCAAAGAGAATGAGCACTGCACCAAGGATAAGTCCCGTCCAGTCGAGCCAGTTCAAACGCTGCTTTTGTGAGAGTTCGTAAAGCCCATAAACAATTGCGCAGCTCAATGCGCCAAGTAGATACCAGGTAAGATCCATCATATCTTGGCCCCCGATTTCCAGAATTTTGTTACCCGCTCAGGATCACTCACTTTGCCATATCCAAAGAGAATATCCATCTCCCGCATAAAGCTGTGCACCGGCCCCGGGGCGATAACATTCTGGGCGTCCACCAGTCGGTGATGCCAGAAATCTGGTTTGTTATAGGGGCAGGAGGCAATACAGGCTGCACATGAGCCATCGTTCTCGATCCAGAACTTGAAACAGAGTTTGGCATCATTGTGGAACTTGAATACCCCTTTGCTGGCCTGCCAGATATAATCGGGATCAGTCGAATATTCAGGCCCCCAGCTTGGGTCACCCAGGGTAATGGCCTTTGACGGGCAGGAATCAGCGCAGCGTTTACAGTTCTTGCAGAAGCTGGCAACTCCAAAATCACGGGGTTTGGCGTATTCAACAAAATCAAAATCTGTATAGATCTTGGCAACCCGGACTCTTGGACCATAATGGGGGGTGATCACCGCACCGTTACGAGCAGCTTCACCGAGACCGGCAGCCACAGCATAGGGAACATTCATGCCCAGATCATTCATGGAGGCCACTGCCTGATAGCCAAGCTGTCTTATAAAAACAGCAAGCTGTCCGGCAAGTTTGATGGCTTTACCATAGCCATCTCCAGTGGCACCGTCAGTGGTCCAGGCAGGGGCGGTGGCTATGGCATCATAATCCATGTCCACCATGACCACGATGACGCTTCTCGGTTTAAATGGGAAATCTTTTTCCCAGGTGAGAACCTCATCAGTGGCAGCATCATAGAGCGGGTTGTAATCCCAGCGCTCATCCCGTGGTGTAATTCCGCACCGTACAGCACCAAAGAGACGGGCTGCACTTTTGATGCAGAGCGTTGCCTCTTCAGGGCTTGCAAACTTGTATTTTTCCTTGGCAAGCATGGTCTGCTCCCAAGAGGCAACACCCGCATTGAGGGAATCCATGCCAGTGGATTTATAACCAAGCTGGGATACCGGGCTGAAAAATCCGGCGGCACCCAATGCCCGATCAAGCTGGCCCTGACCGGCCGCCTTATCACGGTATGGTCCTATGAAAAATCCTTTTTTCTTCTCATAGAAGTTCCAGTCATGAAATTTCTTTGTTCGTTCAGGATGATCGTCGTTGAGTTTTTTGCTGAAAGAATAGGTGTTGATCTGGTTACGCTGGTCAATGCGTACATACTCATCATTTATGGGCAGTGGAAAGTGATCAAGGGGCAAGCCTTCCATGCGTTTGAGCACTGTGACACCACCAGCTGCAGCTGCGGCAAGGCCTGCACCCGCGGCGCCAAGCTTCAGAAAATTTCGCCGTGATTCATTTGTAGTGGATTTTTCCGGAGTATCATTCTGTTCATCTTTCATATCATGTTCGTTCATATCAGATTGCCTGTCTGCCAGAAATTTTTTACTTTTTCGGGATCGCTCACTTTGCCGTAACCGAAAAGAATATCCATCTCCCGCATAAAGGAATGCATGGGTCCCGGAGCCATAACATTTTGAGCATCAACCAGGCGGTGATGCCAGAAATCGGGTTTATTATAGGGGCATGCGGCTATACAGTTGGAACAGCCACTGTCATTGTCACACCAGAACTGGTAACATTTTTTTGCATCATTATGGAATTTGAGGATACCCTGCGCTGCATTCCAGGTGTATTCAGGATCATCGGAGTAGGTGGGGCCCATGGTGGCATCTTCAAAGCTGATTGCTTTGGAGGGGCAGGAGTCAGCACAGCGTTTACAGTTCTTGCAGAAGCTGGCAACACCAAAGGTCCGGGCCTTGTCATATTCAACAAAGTCAAACTCGGTATATACCTTGCTGATCCGTACCCGTGGTCCATAGTGCGGCGTGATAACCGAACCATTCCGTCCTCCCTCACCAAGACCAGAGGCCACGGCATAGGCAGCGTTCACTCCCAGGTCGTTCATGGATGCCACTGCCTTAAAACCAAGCTGGCGCAGAAATATCGCCATTTGACCAGACAGCTTGGCTGCATCACTATACCCATTTCCCACAGTACCATCGGCTGTCCAGGCAGGTGCGGTACCTACGGTATGGTAATCCATCTCCACCATGAAGACGATTACCGTTTTGGGAACAAAGGGGAAGTCCTTCTCCCAGCTCAGTTCCTTGTCACCTTTGACCGGATCATACATCGGGTCATAGTCCCAGCGTCTGTCATGTTTGGTGATACCGCAACGCACGGCACCAAAGAGTCTGGCCGCACTCTTAATGGCCAGAACAGCTTCTTCTTTTGAGCTGAAGCGATACTTCTCCTTAGCCAGCATCTCCTGTTTCCAGGAAAAAACACCGGAGTCAGTGCCGTCAATACCGTCGGGAACCTGCTCAAAAACTCCCGAAAAGCCTCCGACCTGAAGGGCTCGATCGAGTTGGGTATATCCAGGATCTGTTCGATACGGTTGTCTTAAAAATTGCTTGTAGCGTTCATAAAAATGGAAATTGTTGAATTTTTCAATCCGTTCCGGGTGCTTTTCGTTAAGCTTTTTAGAATGGGCAAAGGTGAGAATCACATTACGCTGGTCAATGGGTTTGTATGTATCATCCATGTGCAATGGGAAATCATCGTGGGGAATTCCCTCCATACGCTTGAGAATGGTGACACCAGTGGCAGTTGCGGCCGCAGCACCAGCGCCTGCAAGACCAAACTTTAGAAAAGTGCGCTTTGAACCATCGGGTACATCCGAGGTTTCGTTTGTCTTTTCGCTCGTGTTCTTATTCTCTTTTTCCTCGATCATGTGAGGGACCCTTATAGTTATTATTAGTGACAGATCGATTTATGATTGATCCATTTTCAAAACTTTCGAGACATTCGTTTTAATGATCCAACCTCGTTTCGACAATTCATCCTGTACCCGTTTACTGACCGTACCAAGCGTCCACAGTTCAGACTTGTTCAGCTGTTGCTTGCCAGGTTCTCTTGCAAGTGCATCAATGGCACCAGCAAACTCTTCGTTCCAGGTAATATAATCCGTGGGCAGCATGAGAATCACCCGATCACCTTGTAATTCGGCAGAAACAAAGCGACTGAAGGGGTAAAAACGTTTTACCGGTGCAATATTGTTATGGTAGGCCGCAAACATCAGACTTATTCTGGTAACAAGCAGAATGGTATCAGTATCATGGAGCTGTAAGGCTACCTTGATGAAAAGTTCCCGATTATCGACCTTTTCAAGTTTTGTAAGAGCAGTAACAAAAAATGTCTGGTTGCGTGGGGTAAAGGCTGGATTATTAATGAAGAGCTGGATAAGATCGTCGTCTACTCCCATTTTCGTGAGTTTCCGGCGATTCTGTACCCGCAATTCAGTGGGAGGGGTGAGGTTGACTGTTTCATTGAGTAGACGAACAGCACTGGAAGCGGACAGGATAACACCGGCTCCCCCAGGAACCGCGGTTTGTATAACCGCCATACCCAGGCCACCAAAAAAGTTTGCCTTAGCAAGGGATTCGAGCTCCTCCATCAAAATTGGATTGCTCGTATAGACGCTCACTGTAAATTGATTGGCGATGATACCCTTGGCCTTGGAAAAACCGAGAATCTGGGCTGCTCTACTGTCTTCAGCATCACTTGCATCACTTTTGTTAATTGACTCATCAGCCCTGGCAAACAGCCCTTTAATACCCTGGCCCGCTCCCTTTAACGTATCCCCTGGTTCAGTAAATAATCGTTTTATTCCATGGGCCGTGTTTTTCGCTGATTGATGCAAAGAGTCCATAAAAACATCATCCCTTTCAATTTTCTTCATGGTAGCAATGGCGCCAATTTCATGGAGAAGAATTATAAGCGATGGGGTCGAGACAACTTCAAAACGGCCAAAATCAGAACTGACATGATAGGTATTCACAAAGCCGTTGTTGAGGACCTGGTCCTCCACTTTATACAAAGGGCTCTGTCTTTTCTCTGATGGCAGTATTGTTGCTGCATTGAGTATAGGGGTTTTCTCAAAAGCGCTCTGGGTCGCACCAACAGAACTCGTTTGTATTATGATTGCGAACAGCGCTGAACAAAATAGTAGTACGTTCTTCATAATGGAACAGCCTCATATTAAGGTATAATTATGGCTTATCAACAACGACATAGACCACATCCGGGCCACTGTACACTGGCTGATAATAGACTCCGCCGCAATGGTAGTACCGTCTTCCGTAATAATCATAGGGGGGGCAGCTAGCAGGCAGGTAGGTATGCCTGGTTCCAATTGCCACCACGGCAGCACCGACCACGGCACCCGCGACAAAGGCCCCGCCACGACCACGACGCCGATGGTTAACGTTGACGTTCACAGTTTTGTGCGCGCGACGCCCACCTCCACGACGGACTCCTCCTCGTCCTCCTCTTCGAGCCTCGGCTTCGCTGATGCTAAGAAGATCGGAAGGGTTCAGACTAATCTGTTCTACTTGCAGGCCAAATCCAATGGTAAGGAGGCTTAAGACACCGATTATAATTTTTTTCATTAGTTGGCCTCCTGCTCTGTTGTGGTCTCTGCAAAGGGGATTTCAAGCGCACCCTGAGGAGCTTTAAACATAAAGACTCCATTATCAATCGTATCCTGAACCTTCCAGTCGGAAAAGCTTACCTCGTATTGGGGAGCACTGGTAATCCAGCGGGAGGTAATAACGTATTTTCTGGGCAGGGCTTGTGCGCCTTTTGTAATCCAAATCTGCATATCTGTATCTGCTGAACGAAAGGCAAGTTGTGTGCATAAAATGCCATCCACCAGATCATCTCCAACGACAAATCCAGAACTGGCCGATGCCAGCAGGAAGCTATAAGAATCATCCCGCAGGAGATCACGGGCAACAATTTGAATATCCCGCTTCTGTTCAAGTTCGACAAAGACTTCGCTGACGGTCGGTGGAGCAACAACTGTGGAAAAGAAATTCACGTTCTTCCGGAAGAGTGTGAAGGAGCTACCATCGTAAAACATTTCAAGCTCACCTCCAGCATCCTGCCGTTTGACATGAAACTTATTCGGTCGAAGCATTTCAAAGCGAATTTCTCTTGAAGACATTAGCTTCTGTCCATTATCCAGAACCTCCTCCTCGTTTTCAATGGCACGAAAAGATACAGCCTGGTGACTGAGCAGGTAGTCGTTCATGGTTTTCAGGATTGCAAGGGCTTCCTCATCAACTGACTGCGTGGTTTCCGCAAGACCAGTGAAGGGGCTCAAAAAAATACACAGGCAGAGCATGATTTGTGTTAAATATATCCGGTGTTTCATAGTATTTTTCTCCAATAATCGAATTGTTAGGTTCTGTTCAGGTGCTTGGCTTTGATATTTGAGAGCGATTATGCAGCACTATCTTTGACTTTCCCTTTTAATCCTGAGGTAACTTTTTTCCCTGCTACTCCGACCGCAGCAGTAGCCCCTGCTTTTTTAACAAGTTTTTTCTTCACTGATTTCTCTCCCTTCTTTCCTGTTTTTGTGTCTTCTCTTTTCAAGATACCTTTGTCAGAGGAATCCAGGCGGATCTGTTTATCTTTACCGGCAGCTGACCAGGCTGTACCTGTTCCCCAAAAGCTTATCGTCAGGAGAAGAATTGCCATCGAGCAGCAGATTGAAATTGTTTTTTCCCACATCGTAAACCTTACTTTTAATTTTTCCCAGACGGCATCTGCTCATCCGCTTCCATAATTTTTCCCCAATCGGTTCGTTCAACCATCTTCGTCTGGATTGCTTCGGGGACAAAGTCCTTACCAAGACGCATCTGCCAACCGCCACCAAGGGCTTTGTATAGTGCCACCAGGTTCAATGCGATATCGCCCTTGGCCTTAATATAGGCATCCTCCTGACCAGTGAGATAGCGGTCAGTATCCAATACCCGCTGAAAGTCAACGACCCCTTCCCGGTACTGGAGCCTGGAAATTTCTGCGGCTCGTTTGGAGGCGGCAACGGATTTACCTAAAAAGGCTGCCTGTTTGTTGGTCTCTTTAAAGGCGGTCATGGAATCTTCCACCTCTCTTGCCGCATCTAGTACCACCTGTTGATATTGCATGATGGCCTGTTCAAAACGGGCATCCTGAGCCCTGATCTGGTTCTTCAGGCGTCCGTAGTTGAGGATGTCCCATTTTACAGCAGGTCCAAAGGTGAACCCGATGGACTCACTCTTAAAAAAATTATTCATTGATTTATCCCCAGAATCTATGGCACTAAAACCAACGCTGCCGATGAGAGAAAAATGGGGATAGAGGGCGGATTCGGCCACGCCAATTTGTGCACATTGTGCCATTGCCAGGAATTCCGCCTGCTGAATATCCGGCCTGCGTCTGAGCAGATCTGCAGGCAGACCCACGGTGATTGTGCCGGGTGCTTTGGGAATTACTGCTTTCCCGTGCAATAAGGTGTCAAGTTGTTGAGGTGCCTGGCCGAGTAGGGTACTTAAGCCATGCTGCGCCTGACGCAAACCCAGACGATAGACGGGGATGGCCGATTCGGTATTGTACAACAGGGATTTTGCCTGCTGCATATCCAGCTCAGTGGTGTTGCCATTCTCAAAGTTGACTGCGGTGATTTTGAGGGATTGCTGCTGGATCTTGACGTTTTCTTCTGCAATCCGGATTCGTTCTTCAAAGGTACGAATGGTGATATAGACCCTTGCCACCTCAGCCGTTAAGGCTACAAGCATGCTGTCGTAGCCAGCCACCTCAGCGTTCAGTGCTGCATCTGCGGCCTCAATACTCCTTCTAAATCTTCCCCAGAAATCGATCTCCCAACCCGCTTCAAAACCAAGGGAAGCTCTGGGATAGTACCGGTCCATTCCCGGGGTGTAGGCAAAATCATTTTTACTAAGCCCGTTACTTAGGACATCACCGGTGATGGCCTGATTCTGAGGAAAAAGCGTTCCTTCGGCGTAGCCAAGTAAGGCCCTGGCCTCAAGGACACGCAGACCGGCAACATGGAGTGTCGGATTCTCTGCGTAGGCTTGTTGAATAAGGGAATCGAGCACCGGATCCTGAAAGACCTTCCACTAATCCCGGTGATCTGTTTCTTTTTGACTGGTATTGATCAACCCGCTGGCATCCAACTGTCCCTGTTCAGACCAGGATTCGGCCACAGGTGCTTCCGGCCTGGTAAAATCAGGACCAACCATGGCGCAACCGCTGAGCACAAAAACTGCCATAGCTGCCAGCCAGGTCACTGCTATCTGTTTCTTTTTCATATCAATTTACCGTACCATTTAGGGTTTCTGTTTTTCATGCGCTTTCATTTGCAGGCACATCAGCCTGAATACAATAAAGTGTGGCATACAGAACAGGCACCAGGACCATGGTAAGTAAGGTGCCAAAGGTCAGCCCCGACATCACTGTGATGGCAAGGCCAATCCAGAAAGGATCCTGTATGAGCGGCACCACCCCAAGAACAGTGGTGGCAGCAGCAAGACCTACCGGGCGTAACCTGGACACCGCGGATTCCATTACTGCCTCGTAGCGTCCCATACCCTCAGCGATATTAATATTGACCTGATCAAGCAGTACAATGGTGTTCTTGATCATCATACCGATCAGGCTCATGGCCCCAAGCAGGGCCAGGAAACCAAAGGGAGTTCCGGTGGGCAGTAGACCGGCCACTATACCGATCAAAATAAATGGCAGGGTCAGGACAATTACCAGCGGAGGGCGCATGGCATTAAAAAGAGCCACAATGATGAGCGCCATGATGGCAACAGCCGGGATAATTCCTGGTATCAGAGCTGCTTGCGAATCCACCGTATCTTCAAATTCACCACCCCATTCCATGCTATATCCCTCAGGTAGTGGGATGGCCTCAATCTCAGCAAGAACACTGTTACGCAGGGTCGGCAGGGTAACT
The DNA here is from genome assembly GCA_030613515.1 of Desulfobulbaceae bacterium. Taxonomy (GTDB): domain Bacteria; phylum Desulfobacterota; class Desulfobulbia; order Desulfobulbales; family Desulfobulbaceae; genus Desulfobulbus_C. The sequence continues at coordinate 6,509 of JAUWLT010000026.1, read as the reverse complement.
CCTGGAACGGGATTGGATTGGACGGTGATGGTATTCCTCCGATTCCGTCTCCAGATAAGGGGATTCTCCCATTCTGTAAACAGACCGTCAGTGACCTGGGCCATTGGAATTGTCTCCGTGGAATTTGCCGGCTGAATCTGCAGGCTGTCAAGGCTGCTGACCTTCCGGCGTTCTTCCTCATTATGTCGCAGGACAATGGGAATAAGATCATCCTTCTCACGATAAAGACCAATATCACGACCATCAAAAGCCCGCTCTGTGGTGTTGGCCAAATCTTCCCTGCTGACTCCGGCCCAACGCGCCCGCTTGTCATTGTATTCAGGGACAAGTTTCATCACCCGTTGTCGCCAATTGTTATTGGTGGCATCCGCGAGGGGGGATTCCACCAGAATACCTTCAACCGATTCGGCCAATGTGCGCAGTACCTGAGGGTCAGCCTCGGCAGGGCCTGAGATTCGCAACTCAAACTTCCAAGAATTGCTTGGACCCACGCCATATTTTCTGGTGACAATCTGGCTGTCCGGCAGGTTTATGCTCAGCCAGCTGGTGTATTTAGCGATGAGTGCATCAATCTCTTTATAGTTATGGACGTTGACAATGTATTGGCCAAAGGCCTGATAAGGTGATTCCGGGTCAACCGGCAGATAAAAACGGGGCGGCCCTTGGCCGACAAAGGTAGAGACTGAGTCGATACGTTCATCGGTTAACAGCTTTCGTTCACCAATACGCATCTGCTCAGAAACGGTTTGAATACGACTCCCTTCAGGTAACCAGACATCCACCATGAATTTGTCCATGGAGGAAAAAGGAAAAAACTGCTGGGAGAGCTTGCCAAAGCCAACAACAGAAACAAGCAGAAGAGCGACAAGAGTCGCAATGGTCAGGAAACGGAAGCGGATGGCCATGGCTAGCAATCCCTTAAATTTCAGTAGAAATGGGCTAAGTTCTTCTTTGTTATTGTTTTTTTCTGGTGTTGGCAAAAAATCCAGACAGAGGATGGGGGTCAGGGTAAGGGCTATAACCCAGCTGACAAGAAGAGCAATGGCCACCACGGTGAAGAGGGTGCGACAATATTCCCCAGCATCTGCGGTGGAGGCAAAGATGGGATAAAAAGCCATCACCGCTACGATGGTTGCTCCAAGCAGTGGCATGGAAGGGATTGCAGCGCTTTCATCTGCCGCTTGTCGTCTATCCATCCCTGACCCGACTCGAACCACAAAGCCGTCTGCAATCACGATGGCATTGTCCACCATCATACCAAGAGCGATGATCAGGGCTCCAAGAGACATACGTTGTAGATCAATTCCGGCCATGGCCATAAGGATAAAACTGGCCATAATGGTACATACCAGGGAGGCCCCGATGATCATCCCCATTCGCCAGCCCATAACGACAGTTAAAACCACCAGGACAATACCAACGGCTTCGGCAAAGCTGATGAGAAAGCTACTCACCGCGGTATTGACCACATCCGACTGCCAGTGCATGCGGCTCAGTTCAATTCCTATTGGCAGAGTGGGGAGCAGCTCGTCTATTTTTGCATCTATGGTCTTGCCTAGATCAACGATATTGAGACCAGCAACATTGGTGATCGAAATACAGATAGCTGGCTGGCCATTATATCGCATGAGCCACTGGGGCGGAGCAAGGTACCCTTCGGTGATGGTACCGATGTCCTTGATACGGATAAGTTCATCTGACTGGTTGCCAGCTGAAGATGAACGAATAAGCAGGTCGCCGATATCTGCTGGTGTCTTGAATTCTCCAGTGGGTGCGATACGCAGTCGTCGATTCTGCAGATCAATATTACCACCATTGACCACCATATTCTGCTCGGCAAGGGTGGCACTGATATCGGCATCGGTAAGCCCAAGCTGGCTCAACTGACTCTGTGAGACGTCCAGGTAGATCATCCTGGTCTGATTACCCCAGAGATCCACCCTGGCCACACCAGGCACCAGACTGACACTCTTTTTGACTTCCTTTGCATAGCGCTCCATCTCTTTATCGCTAAAGCCGTCACTTGCTAACACCAGCTGAAAGCCGTAAACATCACCAAAATCATCAGCAACCTGGGGACGACCCGCTCCTGGAGGCAGGGTTGATTCAACGTCACGAACCTTGCGTCGTAACTGATCCCATACCTGAGGCAGACGGTCGGCCCAGTACTCCGATTTAATGTTGACACTGATCAGGGAAAATCCAGCACGGGAGAACGATTCAACATAATCGATCTCATGCATCTCCTGGATGGCTAGCTCGATGCGGTCGGTGACCTCCTGCTCAACCTCCAGAGGACTTGCGCCCGGATAGGAGGTAGTGACAACGGCGGCCCGCACCGTAAATTCAGGGTCTTCCAGTTGCCCGAGGGCGAAAAAACTGGCCACACCTGCCATCATGATCAGGCAGATGGTGAAATAAGTGACAGTTCGGTTATTGAGGGAAAGGGTTGTAATATTCATAAAATTACTCCCCATCCGGCTGGGAGAGCAAAACCTGTTGCCCTTCCTGCAGATAATGGACGCCTGCGGTAACGAGAATATCTCCGGGAGTAAGGCCTGACAGGATGGTGACGCCGTTGTCTGTAAGAGCGCCAACCGTTACCTCTTGGTGATGCACGGTTTTTTTATCCGGACTTACAAGCCAGACCCATGTCGCTCCGTCCTCACCAGGAGAAAAAGTGGCTGAAAGGGGGATCTCAAAACCACTCTTTGTATTGCTGTCAGGAAAATCGGCATCCACTGCCATCGTTTTTCCGGCCATTCCGGCCAGGATCTTGAAATCAGCTGATTGCTCCATGCTCAAGGTGAGGGGGAAGGTACGCGTGGAGAGCGAGGCCTCGGTGCCAATTTCTTTAATCGTTGCTGTAATCGGACTATCTGGATGGGTATCAAAGACGACAGAGACTGTGCGGATATATTTTGCTGAACTAATAAGGCTCTCCGGTATGTTGACCACCATTTCCACACTGGAATCATCGAGCAGGCGAACAACCTTCTGCTGCGCACTGACGTGCTGAAAATTTTCCACATACGTAGCCACGATTGTGCCATTGTAGGGGGCCTTCAGTGAGGCATATTCAAGCTGATCTTTAGCCGATTCTTCTGCCGCCTGCAGGGACTTCACGGTGGCCCTGGCAGATTCGAAGTTGTCACGGGCCTTGTCAATCATGGCCTCGCTGGTTGCGCCCGGATCCTGCTTGCGAATCCTGAGAAGACGTTCATAATCTTTTTTGGTACGGGTCCTGGTCGCCTCGGCCTTAGCAAGTTGACCCTGAACATCACGCAGGGCAACCTCAAAATCACGCGGATCGATTCGTGCTATTAGATCCCCTCGCTTTACTTCTGTGCCAACATCAACCAGTCTTGCTATAAGCGGCCCCGTCACTCGAAAGGAAAGATTGACCTCACGACTGGCCTGAGCGCGTCCAGGAAAAGAGAGTTTACCTATTGCATCAAAGGCCTGCACTTCCATGCTGCGTACCGGACGTATAAATGTCTTTTCAACTACTTCTTCCCTGCACCCTGTGAGAACAGAGAGGGAGATGACAAGAGGTACAATAAAAGAGATAAATAGTTTCATGGGGTGATCCTCAAGGAACATTTAAAGGAAAGAGAAAAACAGGTCAAACCTGCCATTTGGACGAATAAAAACATTTGTTATCACTGGAAACAATAAGTCCCTCAATGGAGCGTTGTTTGTTCAGAAAATTCTTTCCGGCCTCCATTCCCATAACAAAAATCGCAGTGGCCAGGGCGTCGGCTTCCATAACGCTTGCAGCATGAACAGAGACACTGATATTTTTATCCTGGGGCAGGATTTGGCCAGGGGTAATCAAGTGATGATACAGTTTCTCTTCATCAAAAAAGATCTCATAGCTGCCGGAGGTGGCCACGGATCCAGTATTTAATGTCAGAACATTAATGGATTGACCAGACTGACGAGGATCCTGAATGGCAATGCGCCAGGGTGTATTGTTACCCTTGCCACCGAACACAGCAATATCCCCACCGGCATTAACCATTGCGTGGCTAATGCCCTGCTTGCGCAGTGCCGCCATCATGTTATCGACAATGAAGCCCTTTGCGATGGAATCCAAGGTGACGCCCATCTCAGGTCGAGCAAAGGATATCGAGTTGTTATTGATTCCCAGGTACTGACTCCCAATCAATGTATCAATTTTATCGAATTCTTCAAAATTGGGAGGCAGACCTGTGGCGGCAAAACTTTGCTCCATAGCCAGAAGTACAGGAAGAACCGTAACATCAAAGGCTCCACTGCTGATAGAGTGATAGTGCAGAGAAGCCTGCGTCACTTGTAATAGCTCCGGTGGGGCAGCTGACAGAGAACCCTCACTGTTGAGAAAACTCAGCGGCGAACTTGAATCAAAGCGGGAGAACAGAGGAATCAGGCGATCCATCTCCTGGTAGGCCATTCCTACGGCAGCAGCTGCCAAATTCTGTGACCCATCCAGCACTGTAATATTAACAAAGGTTCCCATGGCGGGACGACTGAGAGAGAGCTTATACAGTTTTCTGCTGTACCATTCTGCCTCACAGGAAATGGGCAGGCTCAAAGCAGTTGCGCCAAGGGCAATGCTTGCCGAAAGGGAAAGGAATTTGCGTCGGTTCAATCTTTTTGATTTATCTGGATGTGTTATCATAGTTTTCATTTTATTCTCATGCTTTGCGTATAATTCGATAATGTTATGCGGGTACTTTCAGGCTACAGGCCCTACCACAAAATTTTGGGTACTTCCTGGTTTTGGGAATATTTTATTACCAAATAAACCAATAATAATTCCCATGTCCAGTTCAGCAATATTGTAAAAATGAATACAATGGAGGGCGGCAATGCTAAGAAAGACACAGATAAATGACCAAAACACCTCTGACAAAGTAACCTTTTTCGGTCTTTTGCTACCATCTATGGTAACTTATCATTCTTCATCAATGTTAGACATTTTACTGTGACAATACCCCTTTTTTAATGCAACGGCTATCCGCATTGTGCTAGATCAATATCCATATTCTGCCAGAACAGCAAGGAGGTTAGACTGTCTCGCTTGCGGACGATTAAGTGACAATATATGTGAATAATTTATAAGGAAAATATGGATATCTCATGAAACAGCAACCTCAAAATATCTCCTTGGCAGACTATCCACTTATCAGTGGGAGCGATATTGAGCTAAGTCGCAAGGCACTTTCCCGTATATTTAACCCGGTTTCCCTGGAAGCGGAAAAACCCGCAAAACATTTTCACTTTTCAGCCCGTGGTGTGCAACTGCCGCATTTATGGATTTCCTCTCTCTCCTATGAAGGTCGTTCCACTCTCGGGCCTGTTGATCCAGTGGACTATCATGCATTTCAGGTTATACCTTCCGGTGAGTTGCGCTTTACGATTGACGGTCAACAAATGACTGCAAATACGACCCAGCCCCTCATGGTATCTAATGGTCAGCAGGTACAACTACAACCTGCGGATAACAGCCACTGTCTTTCCCTTGTGGTGAAAGATGAGGCCTTGCGAGACGTCATTTCCACCTGGCTTGGTCATTCAAAAATCCCTCCCATTGAGTTTCAAAAACAGCTGGACATGAAAAATCCCGCTGTGATTTCATTTCTTTCCTATTTTCATACCATCGTTGAAGATCTTGATAGAAGCGCTGCGCTTTTGCAGATGCCAGCGGCCGTAGCTAGCCTGGAGAATATGCTACTCACTTACATGCTCTGTGGACTGGAGAATAATCTCGGTGATTGCCTGAATACAACCTCAGCAGAAGCCGGGAATGTTCAGGTTCGGGAGATTGAAGAGTATCTGGAGGCCAACAGCACCAAGCCCATTACCATGAAACTGTTAACTCAAGTAACCGGTCACAGTGGTAGATCTATATACCGGGCCTTTCACAGGTACCGTGATTGCACGCCAATGGAATTTCTCCGGAATGTCCGTTTACGCCTTGTTCGCAAAAAAATATTGCAGGCCACGCCGGGCTCAATGGTCACAAACATTGCCTATGAATGTGGCTTTACTCACCTGGGCAGGTTTGCAGAGGAATACAAACGAAGTTTTGGCGAAAGACCAAGTGAAACGATGCAACGGGTAAAAAAGGAGGGGCATTTCAGGAGATGAAAGTAAGGTAATCTGCTCATTTGAAGTTGTATAAAAAATGATGAGGGAGAGATTGTTTTTGTCCTCTCCTAGTCAAAAAGGCTATTAGCAAAGTCAAATATATTCAACTGAATTCTGAGTCTAACTCATGGGAAATGATTAAGATTGCCAAGTCAAACACGCTGGAGAAATCACCTTTCTTGAAACGGTAAATGCCTACTGTACATCGCCTGTTTGAAGATCTGATTCAGAAAGTCAACATATCTTCTATGAACCGGCCCTAAGCCATTCCGGAGATGCTCGGGAAACATCTTAACCTCGCACCTGCTTATAACCTTGCCAAGTCACATCTCAATATAAGGCAGATTTTAACAGGTTACGGTAAACTAATTGGC
>JAUWLT010000152.1 GCA_030613515.1 Desulfobulbaceae bacterium | reverse complement strand
GGAGCGGCGCCTCGCCGCGAATGGCAACTTTTCGCGGCGAGGCGCCGCTCCTACCTGTGTCATCGCCATTTGGCGGGGATGATGGAATTGTATTTGGAGTCCACAAGTTCCCTGGTGGCATGATCGACCTCCAGCACATCCGTGTACCAGGGTTTCATCCGACAGTCAAAGACAATGGGCGGGGTCAGGCCGACATGGAATCGTTGAACTTTTTGTTGAGCGCCATGGATGTCTGCAGCCGGTTCAAAACGGGTGAAAAAAGTCCAGAGAAATTCCTGCAGGTTGAGAGTTGCCTCGGTCGTTGAATCCACCAGCAGGATCACCGGCCAGTCGGAAACACCGGGCCAGGCTGCAAGACGTGGGCCAAGTTCTGTCTTGCTCTCGTACGATTCTCCTTGAACAACCAGCGTACCGGGCAAAAACACCTTTGGCCGACTACACCCCTCGGGCAGGGTGCCGCTGAAGGCAGTGGGTAGTTCACGCAGTTTCTCTTTGCCAAGACCCATCATCATGGCCTTAGAACCTTTGTTCACTGAAGGACCGGTATAGTCAAGGGTATCCTGGGAGACATTGGCAAACACAAACAGATCACGGTCCCACTGGATACGTTCCAGCAAGTGCTGCCAGAGCTTGGGAAAATCAGCCACGTCCAGCGCACCGTCGGTGACAATGAGAAACTTGGTGAGTGACAACTGCCCTTCACCCAAGATCCGCAGTCCGGCAGCAAAGGCCTCTCTGTGGTAGCGGTTACTGACTCTTGCTGCTGCCAAACAGTGGAAACCGGTTTCACCAAAGGTTTTTAGCTGGTGCACCCCATTCATGACAAGAGGAAACAGCGGCGACAGCAGCTCCTGGAGAAAGTCACCGATAAAATAGTCTTCCTGCTTGGGGCGTCCTACTACAGTGGCGGGATATATGGCATCATTGCGGTGATAGAGATGGGTTGCCTGAAAGACCGGGTAGTCATGGGTCAGGGAGTCATAGCCGTAATGGTCGCCGAATGGGCCTTCCGGTCGACGCAATCGGGGCGGCACTGCTCCCTTGACCGCAAATTCTGCTTCTGCCACCAGCCGGTGTCCGCCCAGAGGATCTTCTGTCATGGACAGTTTTTTGCCCTGGAGCAGCGATGCCAGCATCAGCTCCGGGATGTCTTCCGGCAACGGCGCAATGGCGGCCAGCATCAGGGCCGGTGGGCCGCCGATGAACAGGGTCATATCCAGGGACTGGTTGCGTTGCTCCGCTTCAAAGTAATGATATCCGCCTCCCTTGTGGATCTGCCAGTGGATGCCGGTCGTAGTGTCATCATAGCGCTGGATACGGTACATGCCCAGGTTATGGCCTCGTCCGTCCGGATGCTCGGTATAGACCAGGGGCAAAGTAACAAAGGCACCGCCGTCCGAGTGGTAGGAAGTGAGCATGGGTAGCTCGATCAGGCGAGACGGCTGCTGCAAATTTTCCAGGACAGGCGCGGACCGACTGTTTTTCAACCCGATTTTCAGAGCCTGGACGGCCAGCGGTTTTGCCTGCCACAGGGTGGAGAGCGTAGGCGGCATCAACTGCTCCACCAGGTTGACCAGGTCCCTGACAAAATCCAGAGGCTTGCTGCCAAAGGCAAGTTCCAGCCGGTGGTTGGTGCCGAACAAATTCGTAACTACGGGAAACCCTGAACCCTTAACTTTGGTAAAGAGCAGGGCCGGTCCGCCCCGGGCAATTACCCTGCGGTGGATCTCTGCAATTTCCAGATAGGGATCCACCTGGGCGTTGATAACCAACAATTCATTTTCTTGCCGCAGGATATCAAGATACCGGCGCAGATTACAGATTGGTTTCATAGGGGACGAAAGGGAGTGTAAGGAAAAAGTAATTATTCAGGTTGTGCTCAATAGTTGGGAAAAACCACTGGGAAAAAAACAATCAGTGGTGATGGTCCGGATCACCAAGAAAAAGCTCGTGGTATTCATCTTCCTGCAAATGGTTTCGTAAAACCGTTGTCAATTGATCAACAAGCTGGATAATCTCGTCATCGCCAAAACGCGGGATAAGGGTCTGCAACAGCTCATCCTTGCTGAACAACTGTAGAAAAATGGCCAGGGAGCGCTCATCTGTTTCCCGATTCAAGCCGAAACAGATCTCCTGAAAATCTATATCTTGATCTGCCTCTTTATTCATCCGGACAGGACCTTCCAGTTAACTTTCCGGCTCCTGGGACCATCATATTCGCAGAAAAAGATACGCTGCCAGGTGCCAAGCTGCAGGCGGCCGCCGGAAATGATAACCGTAAGCGAACTGCCGGTCAGGGTTGCCATCATGTGCGATGGCGAGTTGCCCTCTGCATGACGGTAGGGATACTTCAGCGGCACTATCTCACGAAAGACTCCGAGCAGATCGTGTTGTACAGCCGGATCACACCCCTCGTTGATGGTAAGTCCGGCCGTGGTATGCGGATTAAACAGGCAGCAGATTCCTTCCTCTACGTTTGAAGAGTCCACTGCCTGCCCGGCCTGGTCGGTAATATCCACAAACTCCATGTGGGAGGAGGTGGAAACCGGAAAGGATCCGGAATACATTACAGCAGCCTACTGCTGGAGCTGCCACTGACCGTAATCGTCACGGCAGGCAGTGGTATAGGTTTTTTCCGCTTTACCGTCGATGATTGCCGTTACTTCAGCCTTTCGGCAGACACGGTTGTTGGCAGCGGTATAGGCAGGCTGCGGGGTGACCTGGTACTGGGTGCCCTTGTCCGGGTTGACCCAGGAGGTGGTCTGACCTGAAACGCCGCGCTCGTAGACATGGTTGAGCTGTTCGCGGTCGTACTTGTCCATCTCATTGCCGACAATATAGCCCAGCATGCCCCCGACAGCCATGCCGATCAGGGTAGCCTCGGTGTTATGGCCGATTGCCTGGCCGATAATCGCCCCGGCTCCTGCCCCGCCCACTCCGCCGATCTGGGCCTTGTTCATGCTTGAGCAGGATGTGAGCAGCAGGATGGAAAGAATTGTCAGGATGTGTATCGCTTTCATAAAGTCCTCCATAATTGGTTGTATTTAAAAATATACTTATTCGTACGAGTTGCTTCATCTATCCCCGGGCAGTTCTTTGCCCGGCTGGACACCAAGTTTTTTAAGGGTTGCTGCCCTGCTGATCAGATTGCCCTTACCGGTGGCCAGTCGTTTTTCCGCCACCTGCCAGCTCTGTTTCGCCTGGTTCAGCCGGGTACCGACCTCGGTAAAAGCCTCAACAAAACCTACAAATTTATCATATAAATTTCCAGCCTCTTTGGCAATAGCTAAACCGTTCCGGCCCTGTTCGTCCAGTCGCCACATATGATGGATGGTTCGCAGGATGGCCAGCAGGGTGGATGGCCCCGCTATCACAACACGCCTGCGCATAGCCTGGGTAAGCAGGTCCGGTTTTCCGCTGACCGCCGCCTGAAAGGCTCCTTCCACTGGAATAAAGAGCAGCACAAAGTCGAGCGTTGTCAGGCCGGGCAGCTGCTGGTATTGCTTGGAGCTTAACCCACTGATATGTTTCTGTAATGATGCAACGTGGCTCTTCAGATGCAATTCCTGCTTCTCTGCATCACCGGTTCGGCAGGCAACCAGGTAGCTGTTCAGGGAGACCTTGGCATCAATGATTACGTCACGTTTTCCAGGCAGGTGAATGATGACATCAGGCTGTTTGAGTTTGCCCTGCTCATCCCGGATGGAAACCTGAGTCTCAAATTCCAAGCCCGGCCGCAGACCGGATTCTTCCAGCAACCGCTCCAGCACCATCTCCCCCCACTGCCCCTGCAATTTGTTTGTTCTCTGCAGCGCCTGGGTAAGATTGACTGCATCCCGGCTGATCCGTTCATTGAGGTTTTTGAGGTGCTCAATCTCCTTGATCAGGGACACCCTGTCTCTGGATTCCCGGTCATACACATCTTCAACCCTTTTCTTAAAACCATCCAGCTGGTCCCGTACCGGCAGCAAAAGACCTTCAAGGCTATCCGCGTGCTGATCCCTGAGTACACGTCCCTGCTCAGCCAGGACTTTACGCGAAAGGTTGCCAAAATCATCCTCCATCTGCTGCCTGGTCTGTTCAAACAGCTGCTGCCGCTCCCGGGCAATGGTTCTGGTCTCTCGCAGGCCGGCTTCCAGACCAATAGTGTCCCGTTCCAACCGATGATTGTGTTCGCGCAGGTTGTTGCGTTGCCTGCGCAGCTGTCCGGCTTCATCCTCCAGCCGTCGATTATTTCGTATTGCCTGCTCCATGCGCAGGGAGAGCAGCAGGTGGCTGCGTTGAACGCGATTATTGACAGCCAGCAGGATAAACCCCATGACTGCTGAGCCAATGCAGAGCCCCAGCAGCAGGGAAGGTCCATGCACCTGCCCCATCAGGGCAGTGAAATTCTCCGGATCGAGCTCCATCAGCGGTTACGCAGTCGCCGCAGTTCTTCCAGCTCTTCCAGCAGATCCAGGACCAGTGCGCAACCGGGCAGGTTGACCCGCAGATCCCGTTGCAACCGGACAGCCGTCTGTACCCGGCGGATTTCCAGATAATCAAAACGCCACTGCAGAGGAGAGGCTTCCCTGGACGAAATCAGCCCTTCGTTGATCATGTCCTGGACCATTTCCGCGGTTATGCCGCAAAGACTGCACAACTCTTTCAGGCCACAGCGGGTCTCTTCGTCCAGCACTGTTCCGCTCAAGTAGATAATTTTTTCAGTCATAATTCAAACCCCCATCTCGGCGCGAGGGTTAATGGGCATGCTCGTTGCCATCTCTTTATACAATTTTTTCTGTTCCTCAGACCTTGGCTCAGGCAGGACAATACGCAGCACCGTATACTGGTCGCCACTCTTCGTTGCCGTGCTCAAACCCCGCCCCTTAAGACGCATCTTACGACCGCCCTGGGACCCGGCAGGAATCTTGAGCTGTACATTGCCGCCCAGTGTCGGCACGGTTATGGTTGCTCCCAGAGCAGCTTCCCAGGGTGTCACCGGCAGGGTCAGGTAAATATCACGTTTTTCAGCGTGATAAAGCGGATCATCAGCAAAGGCGATCTCCAGATATAGATCACCACCCGGCGCTCCGCCCATACCGGGCATGCCCTGACCTTCCAGCCGGATTCGCTGTCCCTCGATAATGCCCTTGGGAATGGTGACATGCAGGGAGTGAGGTCTGGTGCTGCCCCGTCCCTGTTCGTCAACAACCGGTTTACTCAGGGTGATGGTCTGCTTGGAACCGCTATAGGCGTCACGCAGGTTGATAACGATCTTGGCGTGCTGATCCTCGCCCTTCATCTGAAAACCGGTACGCCCGCTACGACCCCCATACTGGCTGCGGCCGAACAGCTCCTCAAAAAAGTCACTGTACCCCCGGCCTTCCGCTCCCCCGGTATAACCGGCACCGCTGAACTCAAAACCGGCATCCCAATTGGGCGGCGGTTCAAAATCCTGGCCACTGCGCCAGTTGCTGCCGAACTTGTCATAGGCGGTACGTTTCTCCGGATCCTGCAAAACCTCGTAAGCCTCTCCAAGCTCCTGGAACTTGTTGTCGGCGTCCGGTTCCTTACTGACATCGGGATGATATTTTCTTGCCAGCTTTCGATAGGCCCGTTTGATTTCCCCCTGGGTTGCCTCCCGTGCTACGCCCAGAATATCGTAATAGTCTCTGTATTCCATGGGTTTCTATTTGTGACTGGATAATTTTATGTTATGTCATACAGTAAGTTCAGCACCCGGAAAAGCAAAGCAAAAAGAAAGAATTTTTCTTGTTCAATAATTTTTTTGTATATGGTTCCAGAGGACGGATTATGTTTGAGCCGGAACAACGCCGTGATTTGCGCCGATCTCTTCCTCTGGTGGTACTCACCGGTTTTCGTGCTACCGGCAAGACGACAGTGGGAAGGATCCTGGCTGAGCTGCTTGGCTACCGGTTTATAGATACGGACGAGGTGATCACCAGCCGGCTGGGTTGTTCCATTGCAGAGTCGGTCAGCCGCTATGGATGGCAGCCCTTTCGTGATCTTGAGCGTGAGGTGCTGAAAGAGCTCGCAGGAGAGGAAAACGCTGTGGTAGCCACCGGCGGAGGGGCAGTGCTCCACCGGAAAACATGGCAGCAGTTGCATAACCAGTCCTTTGTGATCTGGTTGCGGGCAGATGTCGCAACCATCCTGTCCCGGCTTGGGGCAGACGAGAAGACAGCAATGCAGCGACCCTCTTTAAGCGGTCAGGATCAGGAAACGGAAATACCTGCTCTGCTTGAAGAGCGCGAGCCGATGTATCAGGCCGGATCAGACATGGTCATTGATACGGAAAACAGAACTCCGAACGTGTTGGCAGCAACTATTTTTCAACAGTTAATAGCGAATTCGGCAGATAGATGATAAAAGTAAAGCGTAACTGATCACAGGGTATGTAACTCTTTGTTTTCATAACATCGAACGGGAAAAAATAATATGGCAGGAAATACATTTGGTACCCTGTTCAAGGTGACCACCTGGGGTGAATCCCATGGTACGGCCCTTGGTGCAGTTATAGATGGATGTCCTCCCGGGATTGATCT
>JAUWLT010000162.1 GCA_030613515.1 Desulfobulbaceae bacterium | reverse complement strand
AATGCCGATGTTGAAAATCGCCCTTTCCTGCTGCTCAAACAGATCCTGATCCTCTTCCTCCGAAGAGGCGGCGAAAGTCGACAGAGAAGAAACCAGCAGCAAACAGACAACAAAACCGAGCAGGCGAAGGCTCATAGATCGTCTCCTAAAGGAAAAACAGGTAATCATCATGATGATTTTATTTTGAAAAAGGTAGCATAGAGGACCGGCACGAAAATAAGCGTCAGGACCGAGGCAAAGCCCAGGCCAAAGACAATGGTTACGGCCATGGCCACAAAAAAGCCATCAGTAAACAAAGGGATCATCCCCATCATGGTGGTCAGGGCGGCCATCATAACCGGCTGCATCCTGGACACACCGGATTCAACAATGGCTTCAAAACCGGGCAGGCCTTCCTTTATGTTCAGGTCGATCTGATCGATTAGGACAATGGCATTCTTGATCAACATGCCGGACAGACTCATCAGACCCAGCAGGGCCATGAAGCCGAAAGGCTGTTTTAAAAGCAGCAGTCCTGCGGTCACCCCGATCAGCGACAGGGGCACGGTCAGCCAGATGATGATCGGCTGGCGAAAGGCATTGAACAGGAAGATAACCACCAGGATCATCATGCCGAAATAGAGAGGAAGGTTTGCGGCCAGCTGCTGAGTGGAATCGGCCGAATCCTCCAGCTCACCGCCCCAGGCCAGAAAGTAGCCGGGTTTATCCTTGAGTGGAATGATATCATCATACTTCAAGGGAATGGTGGAGGCCGTATACTGCTCATTCTCCTTAAGAGGAGTACCACGATAGCGCGCGACATCCACACCCAGGAGCTGTTCTATTCTCGGCTTTGCGCGCTCAAAGAGCTGGGCCGGCAGTTCCGTCTTAGGGTCGGCATGAATTTTTATCATCGGGCGCCTATGCCAGCGGGAGACCCGGGCATTTTCCCACTCGGTGGTAACACCATTCAGAACCTGGAGGATGGGGACGTTTTCTCCGGCAGAAGGGCTATAGATCTGCAGCTCCTCTATATCCTCTATGGTGCTGCGTTCAGCAAGTGGTGCCCTGGCAATAATAGGGATAAGGTCTATCCCCTCCCGATAGAGACCGGTGGTGGTACCTGAAAAATTTGCCTGGAAAGCTGTAGCCAGCATAGGCCGGGTGATACCTAAGTTCCGAGCCCGATCTTCAGCAAGCAGCGGCTGCGGCATCTTGATCTTGTCGCCCCATTCCGTACGAATGGCCTTGGCATTTTCTTCACGAAAGATGGCCTTGGCCTGCTCGGCCATAGCCCGGATAACTTCAGGATCCGGGCCGTTGATCCGCAGCTGAATCTTACCGCCCAGGGCCGGGCCAAGATTAAATTTTTTGACGTTGACGATGCTATCCGGCAGCATCTCCTGCAGATCATTCTGTATCTGTTGTTGCACCTGATCAATGAGCTTGTAGTCATTCATGGTGACCAACAAATTGGCGTACTGATTCGCCGCCTCCACCGGCGTGTCATAGGTGAGAATAAAACGGGGATGACCACCGCCGATCGCTGCAGATACCTGCTCCACGCCCTCAATGCCCAGCAGATACTCTTCCATCTGCTTGACACCTTTTTCCGTCTCCCGGATATGATTGCCTTCACGGAACTGGACTTCCACCTGGAACATGGGACTGGTAGAGGAGGGAAAAAACAGGTTATCCAGAAAACCAAAGCCATAAAGTGAGACACCAAACATGGCGACAACTATACCAATGGTAAGCCAACGTGCCTTGATGGCACCGGTGAGGACTGCCCGGTACAAACTATAAAATTTGTTGTCATAGGGATCTTTTTGTTTACCCTCTTTGGGTTGTTTGTCCTTTTTGCTGAGTACAAACTGTTTAGTCATCAGCGGGGTGATCGTCATTGCAGTCAGCCAGGACAGGGACAGAGAGATCAGGATAACATAGTAAAGCGAACGGGTGTACTCACCTGTAGAGTTAGTCATACCGCCGATAGAGGCAAAGGCTAACACCGCAACTGCCGTGGCACCAAGCAATGGAGTGGAATTTTGGCCAACCACAGCTTTGGCTGCCTTAAGTCCATCCTCCCCCTTCTGCATACGAACCTTCATGCCGTCCACCACCACGATGGCGTTATCCACCAGCATACCCAAAGCAATAATCAATGCGCCCAGAGAGATACGTTCCAATGTTATCTGGTAATAGCCCATGACCACAAAGGTGGCGGCGATGGTGAGCACCAGGATGAAACCAATAATAAGAGCAGAGCGCAATCCCATGAAAATCAATAAAACCACGATAACAATAGCTACCGCCTCAAGCAGGTTAACCACAAAACCGTTGACCGCCTTGGTCACGGCTTTGGACTGCATGGAGATCTCTTCCAGTTCCATACCCAGAGGAATCTGATCCATCAGACCATGAATACGTTCTATGACCCCGTTCCCCATGGTGACCGCATTACCGCCCTGGATAGTCGATACGGCAATACCAATGGCCGGCAGGCCACCAACTCGAAGAATCTTTTGCGGTGGATCCATATAATCCCGCCAGATGGTGGCCACGTCTCTTAAGTAAACCAGTCGTCCTCCTGTGGAGGCTATAAACAGTCCGCCAAAATCCTTTTCCGACTTGAATTCACCGGTGGGGTTAATGGCCATGTATTCCGGGCCGATTAAAATCTTGCCGGAATCAACCGGCAAATTTTTTGCTTGGAGAGCGTCAAAAATCTCCTGCTGGGTAATGCCCAAAGCGGCCATTTTGGAACGGGACATCTCAACATAAATGGCCTCAGTCTGCTCACCGAAAAAGGTGACCTTCTTCACATCCTGGACGGTCAGCAGTTCCCGCTTGAGCAGCTCGGCAACGTCTTTCATCTCGGCAAAGGTGTAGCCCTCGCCGGTCAGACCGAAATAGACACCGTACACGTCGCCGAAATCATCGTTGACAATAGGGGGACCTGCCCCGGGAGGCAAAGACGGCTCAACGTCAAGAATCTTGCGTCGCAGTTCATCCCATACCGCGGGCAGAGCAGCCATGTCATACTTATCCTTGATCTTGATTTTGACCGTGGACAGCCCCCGGGCCGAATAGGATTCCACCCGCTTGAGCTGGCCCAGTTCCTGGCAGGCCTTTTCAATCAGTTCAGTGACCTCTTCCTCGACCTCTTCCGGTGATGCACCGGGATAGGGTGTCACGATAACCGCATCTTTAATGGCAAATTCAGGGTCTTCAAGCCGGGGTAGTCCCTGGTAGGAAAGATAGCCCAACACCAGCATGACCACGGTCATGGTCCAGGTAATGACCGATTTTTTTATTGAAATCTCAGCAAGATTCATGGCAGATTACTTCCCCTCTCGCTGTTTTTCCCAGGGGCGAACCTTCATGCCCTCTTCAAGTTGCGTAATACCGGCTATAATAATGGTCTCTCCGCCCTTAAGTCCCTCTTTGACAAAAATATTTTCCGATCCCTCCATACGACCAATGCTTACCTCCGTCTTGTGCACAGTTGACTGTTCCTTATCCAGCAGCCAGACAAAGGGTTCATCGCCTGGAGCATCCATCACCGCAATAGCAGGAATAATGATGGTTTGCGTGACGGCATCGGCTTCCTGACCCGCTTGAGCGGTAACCATGGCAGTCATACCGGGCAGGATGTTCGCCTCTGCCGGCTGATCCATGACCAGGACAACCTGGTATGTCTGGGTGGCAGGATCGGCCTGGGTTGAGTATTCTTTGACCCCCAGTTCAAATTCCTTGCCTGGAATTGAATCAAAAATTGCATGAACCTTTTGATCCTTGTTGTTCCTTAGATCAGCCATTAAAAGTTCCGGCACGTTGACCAGAATTTCGATACGAGTGATATCCTGCAGGTTGACGATGGGTTCCTTGGCCTGCACCTTTTGGAAATTTTCCACAAAGCGCTTGGAGATAACCCCGTCAAACGGTGCCTTCAGCGAGGTGTCCACCAGCCTGTTACGTGCATCTTCAAGCTGTGCCCTGGCCACATCACGGGCAGCCCGGTAACGGTCATAGTCAGCCCGGGAAACCTGTTTTTTGGCATACAATTCTTTATACCGGCGGAACTGTTTTTCAGCCTGCAGGTTAAGGGCCTTGGCTTCATCCAGGGCGGTCTGAAAATCCCGTTTCTGAATCTGGGCAATGAGATCTCCTTTTTTAACCTGCTGACCTTCTTCAGCAGGCAGGGCAACCAGGGGACCGGACACCTTGAAGGAGAGCTCGGAACGTTTGGCTGCCCGCACCTTGCCGGGAAAGTCATGACTGAAAGAGGCTTCACCCGCCTGGACGGTCATGATCTTGACCGGACGGACAATCTCAACTTCCTCCACTACCTCTTCTTTACTGCAGCCGGCCAGCAGCAAAACTGCCGCCAGCAAAACGGTCAACAGTCCCGCAAAAGAATTTTGAACTCGCACCATCTTTCCTCCGGTTACGAAAACATCGTTTGTTAATGAAATTGAAAGTAAACTTTCGTACAAATTAGATTTTATTATCAATCAATGTACAATGAAATTTACCGGAAAGCACATACTAAAAAATGGACCTGTTTCGTCCGTTATTTCTGAACAGGAAGTAACTGGGCACCTGCCCCGGTATTAATTTTCCAGCCCAGTTTCTGAAGTTCTGCTGTTGCCTGTTTGCTTAAAGAACCAAAAACCCAGAGTTCAAGGCCACTCCCCTTTGCCTCCCCGCTTACAGCTGTTGCAGCCTCACCAATTTTTTTGTTCCAGGTAATGTAATCAGCCGGCACGAGAACAACCCGGGTTCCGTCCTTGCGCACTCCCTGGGTCAACCTTGCCATGGGCGTAAAACTTTTAAGCGGGGCTATTTTCTTATGGTAGCCTGCCGACATGACGGCAATTCTGGTTATGGTTTTCGCCATGACGGGATCGCCGGCCTGAAGAGCAACCTTGATAAAAAGTCCACGGTTAGCCACCCCTTTCATGGACTCCAGGGCTGCAACCAAGACAGTCGATTGAGCAGGAGAAAAGGATGGATTGTTGAGAAAGAGCTGCACGGTATCACCATTTATGTCCATGCCCATCAGTTTATTTTTATTCTGCAGCCACAATTCAGAGGCCGGAGTGGTGTTAATGGCCTCATTCAGCAGCCGGGCAGTGCCGGAGGCGGTCAAGGCCAGGCCGCCGACTCCGGGTACAACGCTCGTAGCTATACCAACTCCGAGGCCACCGTAAAAATCAGCCTGTCCCAGACGATCAAGTTCTTCCTGCAGAACTTTGTTTCGGGAATAGACGTTGACCCCATACCTGGTGGCAATCATTCCCTTTGATTTGGAGATACCGACCAGCTGTTCAAATTTGCTGTCTTCTGCATCGGTGGTCTCCCTCTTGCCGACTGTTTCTTTGGCCCTGTTGAACAGGCTGCCCACCCCGGATGCCGCCCCTTCAAGGGTGCCTTGCGGATCATTGAACAGGTTTTTCACACCGGTAACCGTGTTTTGTCCGGACTGTTTCAAGGCTGCCTTTACAGTGTCATCGGTCGCCACCTGCTTCATGGCAGCAATGGCACCAATCTCACTGACAAGGATTTCCAGATCCTTGGTGGAGCCTGCCTTAAATGTGCCGAATTTGGACTCAACAGTGTAGTGGTTAAACAGACCGTCATTTTTTACCTGGTCTTGAACAGAGTAATTCTTGGACTTAAGCAATTCAGGTTTAAGAATGGATTTCGCCTGCAGAACCGGTGGCTTCTCATAAGCAGCCCCGGCCGGAACGGCACAGATGGTCAAAATAAAAAAAGTGAGCAGGCAACAGGAACAAGATTTTTCCCATATTCCGGCGTGCTCTTTGGCTACAGTGAAGGATGTAAACATAATTTTGTTCTCCAATTTGGGATTCTTTAATATTGAACAAGTAGTTGTAGTTTTATGAAAAAGTATCATGCTGCCATCCGCATTTAGCTCGCATATTTCACAGGTCGAGGTGGCTGCAGATGCGCTGAGCGCCGGAGCAGGCTGG
>JAUWLT010000006.1 GCA_030613515.1 Desulfobulbaceae bacterium | reverse complement strand
TTCATCATGGTTACATCAATGAGTTCAACAATCTGACGTATCTGGGTTTCTGCCATTCCTCTGGCTGAAACAGCACCGCTTCCGAGCCTGATACCGCTGACTTTCCCAGGTTTCTTCTCATCTTTTGGTACCACATTTCGGTTCAGGACTATCCCCACCGACTCCAGACAATTTTCCGCTGCTTTGCCAGAAATTCCCTTGGAAGTCAAATCAATCAGCACCTGGTGATTGTCGGTCCCGCCGGAAATAATGCGATATCCTTTTTCCATAAAGGCTTGAGCCATGATTCCGGCGTTTTCAATAGTCTTTTTCTGGATGGAAATAAATTTCTCTTCCATGGCAAGTTTGAAAATCAAAGCTTTTGCCGCCAGAAGGTTGACCGCTGTGGTCCCCTGGCAACCCGGGAACACGGCTTTGTCTATTTTTCTACCGTATATTTCTTTGCACAGGATCACCCCGCCCCTGCCCCCCATCATAGTCTTGTAACATGTAAAGGTGACAAAATCGCAATGGGGTACCGGGCTCGGGATTACCTTTGCCGCCACAAGGCCTGCCAGATGGGCCATATCTGCAAGAAAATAGGCTGATACCTCTTTGGCGATCCCGGACATTTTTTCATAATCAATCAGCCTCGGATATGAGCTGGCACCGGCAACAATCATCCTGGGCTTTACCCAATGGGCGATTTCCCGGACCTTTTCATAGTCAATCAGTTCAGTTTCAGAATTCACCTTATAATGATAAAAATCAAAGCATTTACTGGTAATAGATGCCTGGTGTCCGTGGGAAAGATGGCCACCGTGGGGCAGGCTCATGGAGAGTATCCTGTCCCCCACCTCCAGCACACTGAAATAGACTGCCAGGTTGGCTGATGTACCGCTGTGGGGTTGGACATTGATATATTCGGCCTCAAAAAGTTTTTTTCCCCTTTCAATCGCCAGTGTTTCAACCTCATCCACATGGATGCAGCCGGCATGAAACCGTTTACCCGGATACCCTTCAATGGTTTTTGTATTGAACACGGAACCCATGACTTCCAGAATGGACTCTGGAGAATGATTTTCAGCGGCAATGAGGTTCAAGGTATTTTCAAGCCGCTTTTCTTCTTTACTGACAAGCCGCGCCAACTCAGGGTCATCATTGGACAATTGTAACATTTGAAACTCTCCTTTTTAAGGCCACCTTAATATTGACAACCAGCTTCATTGGCGGAGGACAAAGAAGGCAGGATTATGGTGACAGTATATGTCTGGATCGGCATCTTCTGCAGGCAACTACAAGGACAAATCAGAGGGAGTATCAACTCATTTGGTAGACGGCAGGGTAACGGTTACCCGGACTCCCTGTCGGTCGGGCCGGTTTTCTATGGAGATTGTTCCCTGGTGAGAGTCAATGATTTCACGGGTCAGAGGCAGGCCCATGCCGGCGCCTGACCGCTTACTGGTAAAGAAGGGGTCAAATATTCGTTTGAGGTCCTGCGGGTTTATGCCGTGGCCGTTGTCGCTTATCTCAATCTTCAGGCCGGTATCGTCAGAAGATGTACGGATTACAAGTTTACCCCCGTCATCGATGGCCTCCAAACCGTTACTGATAAGCTGGACCAGGGCAACGAGCATGTTCTCATGGTTGAGGAAAACGGGCGGCAGATTATAATTGTAATGACGCTCGATTAAGGCCCGGCGCTGTTTGCTTAAATCAGCCGTCTGGGCTAAAGCCTCATCTATTAACGAGTGAATGTCGATTTCGATTTTTTGGCCGCTGGAGAGACCATGGAGAGCGGCGCTCTGTTTAACCATGCGCTCGATCCTTTCGGTTTCCTTGAGAATTACTTTGGCGTACTCCTTCTTACGGTCATCATCGGGAAAGGCATCGAGGATACGGCGGGCAAAACCGCCGATCGAGACAACAGGATTTCGAATTTCGTGTTCCATTCCTTCAACCATCCGGCTTAAGGCCCTGTGGCGCACCTGGCTGACATTACGTTGATGTTCGTGGGCCAGTTTGAGCCGTGATTTGACGCGGGCAAGCAGTTCCCGAAAATCAAATGGTTTGGTAATGTAATCGTCGGCGCCGACCTCCAACCCTTTAACTTTGTCGATGATCTCCTGTTTGGCGGTCAGCATAAGGATCGGTATATGTTTGGTAGTGTCATCTTTTTTGATTATTTCGCAGGCCGTAAAGCCGTCCATTACCGGCATCATGATGTCGAGAAGAATAAGGTCCGGATATTTTTCGCGGGTCAGCTTGACCGCCTCTTCACCGTTGTAAGCCTTTAAGGTCCGGTAGCCCGCTCCGCCCAAGACTTTATCGAGCAGGGTGACGTTATCGAGGTTATCATCAACAATCAGGATTGTTTCAGTCATGGCTGATATTCCTTGAGGATTGCGGCGATGGAATCCGGAAAGGTTCTGGCATTGATCGGTTTGGTAATATAGGCATTGCAACCGGCGGCCAGGCTTTTTTCCTCATCGCCGACCATGGCATGCGCAGTCAGAGCAACGATCGGCAGGTTGGCGAACTTTTCCTGTTGGCGTATCCGGCGGGTTACCTCATAGCCGTCCATGCCTGGCAGGTTTATATCCATCAGAATCAGATCGGGATTGACATTGGTCAGTTTGGTCAGGGCTTCCTGACCGTCGACTACCCCGACAACCGTATAGCCCCGGCAACCGAGAATCTTGAGTACCAATTGACGGTTATCATCATTTTCCTCTACTACCAGAATCACCGGTTGATTCTCTTTATCCATCCTTTCCTCGAGATTCTTGCTAACATCTTCCGCTCATCCGCCCATCTGATTTGATTAAGGCGCAGCTGGATTATACCATCATTGCCTATTAATTTACACTGTCTGTTGAGCTTCCGTGGGAATAAAGAATGAGAAGGTGGAACCCTCGCCATATCGGCTCTCCACTTTAATTATGCCTTTATGCATTTCAACCAACCGCTTGGTAATGCTTAAACCCAATCCGGTTCCGCCGTACTTGCGGCTTGCGGAGGCGTCAAGCTGGATAAATTCGCCAAATAATCGTTCCTGGTCTTCCGGCTTGATGCCGATACCATTATCCCGAACCGAGATTCGAATATAGGATTGGAGGGGATCGAGCCCGGTTGGCGGGGTTTTAGTCCAAAGCTCGACCTGTAAAGCTATGCGACCCTCAATGTCAGTGAATTTTATTGCATTATTTAGCAGGTTGATCAGAATCTGACGCAATTTTTCGCTATCGCCAATAACCCTGGGCAAATTTTCCGCCTTTTCCAGGATAAAAAGTTGTTTTTTGCTTTCAATCAGCGGGTTCAAGGTGGTCATGGTGTCGTCAATGATATTGTCAAGTGAAACCGGCTGCAAAGTGAGGATCATCTTACCGGCCTCGATTTTTGAAAGGTCGAGAATATCATTGATTAAAGAGAGCAGGTTGTTGGCATTACGCTCGACGGTTTCGAGGCTCGCTTTTTGCTCTTTATTAATCTCACCATCAATTTCGTCGAGCAGGATTTGAGTAAAGCCGATGATGGAATTCATCGGGGTGCGCAGTTCATGGGACATGTTGGCGAGGAATTCCGACTTGAGACGATCGAGCTCTTTTAATTCCAGGTTGGCCTCGGCCAACTGGATTGATTTTTGTTCCAGTTCAACTGTGCGCTCGGCAACTTTCGCTTCCAACTGTTTGTTGAAGCGGGCCAGCTGGTCGTAGAGCCGGGCCGTGCCGATGGCGACTCCGAGTTGTTGTGCCAGGGTTTTGAAGAGCTCGATGAATTTGTCGGAAAAATAGCCCTTCTCTTTCATTGACGACGCACTCAAGACGCCGATAATTTCCTTTTCGGAAAGGATCGGCGCCAGGACGAATGACTTTATTCCCTGCTCGGTTATCAGATTGGTGGAGATAGGCTTGGTGACTTTGTCGGTATCAGGGACATGAATGACCCTGCCGGACAAAAAACATTCGCCTGAATAACACTCCATACTGGGTTGGCGCTCGGCGGACTGAACAAATTCCGGTTTTAAGCCCCGTTGGGCTTTGATTCGCATCATGCCGTCGTACCCAAGCAGGCGTACCGAGCAGCTGTCGACGTCGAATTTATTGACGAGAAGGTCTAGTATGTCGTCCATGACCTGTTTCAGATTGAGGGAAGAAGAAGCGACCATACGGCTCGCTTCATAAAGTACTGATAACTCTTTGAGCCGCTGCCGCAGCTCCTCCCGGCTGGCTTCCAGTGACAGGGAAATTTTGCCGAAGATATCGAAAACATCTTCCATTTCCGAGCCTAGGGCCTTCATGTAGGTGTCGCAGATAATCCGACCAGCTGAAGAACCGACGGCGCCGGCGATATTTTTTTCAACCTCTGTCGCCAACTGCATACGTTGCTGGTCGCTCATTTCGGCAAGCTTGTCGGAAAAATCTACGGTAGCAAAGAAATCAATCAACACTTGTCGGGCCTTTTGCTTGCCGATAAAGCGGGACATCATTTTTTCGAGTTCTGAAAGAGCCGGAAAATTGGCGTAGCGTTTCTCATGTGTGAAGCGGTCGATCGTGGGTCTGTAAACACCGACGAATTTTTCCGCCTGGCGACGGCCGATTTCATCCTGTGTGCAGGTCAACGAAATCACCAGATAGGCCATGATATTACTGCTCAGCGACCAGAAAAGGGAGTGGGAGTAGAAATCAAAATCGGTGAGGCCGAACAGTTCAATCGGATTCAGCCACCATATACCTGCAGGGCCGTGTGACAAAATAGTGTCGGGCAACCAGCCGGAGTAGACGAAAGAGGGGATCATCAAGGTATAGAACCAAAAGAAAAAACCCAGCAATAATCCGGCAATTGCACCATGGCGGGTACCCTGTTTCCAATAGAGGCCGCCGATTAGAGCCGGAGCTGTCTGGATTGCCGCTGAAAAAGAGATCAGTCCCATGTTGACGAGCATGTAGGAATCGCCAATCAGGCGAAAGAAGATGTAGCCGAGGAAAATCACCAAGACAATGCCGAGCCGTTTTATATGGAGCAGCCAGAAAGAGAGGTCGGCTTTGACTTTAAAAAAAAGCAGCAGCGGCATAACCAGGTGATTGAGCAGCATAGTGCTCAGGGTTACCGAAGAAACAACGACCATGCCGATGGCCGCCGAGAGACCGCCGATGAAAACCAGAACCGAGAGAGCTTCCTGTGAATACAACAAGGGCAGGGTTAGAACAAAGGTGTCTGCAATCGAGGAGGGACCGCCGATTATCAGCAGACCGCCAAAGGATATCGGGATAACAAAGAGGTTGATGAGAAAAAGATAAAGAGGAAAGAGGTACATGGCCTTTTTGATATGCTCTTCGCGCTGGTTTTCTATTACAGAGACATGAAACTGGCGCGGCAGACAGAGGATGGCCGCCATTGAAAGGATGATCATTGTAAACCATGACTGGTAGCTGTTGGCCGGTGACGTGTTGATCAACAGCAGTTCTCGGTAGGTTTCGTCATCGGCGATCTGTTGGAGAATATCCTTGAATCCATCGAAGATGCCGTAGGTGACAAAAAGTCCGACGCTTAAGAAGGCGACCAGTTTAACCACCGATCCCAGAGCAACGACGGCAACCATGCCTTCGTGTTTTTCCGAAGCGTCAAGGTAGCGGGCGCCGAACAGAGCACCGAAAACAGCCAGCACCAAAGATACATAGAAAGCCGTTTCAAGGTAGAAGGGGTATTCATGGCGGGCGGTACTCGTCAGAGCGTGAAAGTCGAGGCGCAGGTCAGGATGAACAAGAATCTCGAAAGTCGTGGAGATTGATTTAAGTTGCAGGGCAATATACGGCATGATGCCGATGATGGCGATAACTGTAACCAGAGCGCCGAGATGAGAGCATTTGCCGTAACGGGAACTGATAAAATCGGCGATGGAGGTAATGTTGTTCTCCTGGCAGATACGGATCATCTTGCGCAGGATAAAACCCCAGGAAAAAGCCGTCAGGGTGGGGCCGAGATAGATCGTGATAAATTTAAAGCCGCTGTTGGTGACTTCACCGACGCTGCCGTAAAAAGTCCAGGACGAGCAGTAGACGGCCAGGGTCAGCGCATAAATATAAGGGTTTGAGACAATGCTTTTGCCTTTAAGCTTACGCAGATCAGCATAATAGGCAACTCCAAAAAGCAGGAGCAGATAGCCCAGGGCAATAGAAGCGATCAGTAGAAAACGGGGCGTGAAGTCGATCGTCCTTTTCTCCTTTGGTTCAGTTGCCGGTTTTCGTTGTTGGGTCTAAGAGGCGCTTGCCGAGTTGAGATTGTTTTTGCTGACCATTGTCCACTGTTAACTTGCGGCGGTCGGACAGCCAGGCGTAAATGAAGATCACCACAATGGAAAAGAACCAGCCGATCATCAGATAAAGAAAAAAGACCGGATAGCCCAAGATCAGGAAATCTTTGTTGAAGATATGGATTATCGGATAATTTATTAGGAAAAAACCAAGAATGAAAAAGATTACCCACCACTCTTTTTCGTAGAACATATTTTGGGGTTTTTGCATCACTTGTTCCTTTTATCCTTACGTCTTACAAGTTCATAAAAGTCATTAACTACATACCTGATGGTTTAAAAATAACATTTTATCTGGAAAAATCAACCTCAGGTGCTCGGATTTGCAATCAATCCCCTGTAAACGCTATGACTCCATCAGGTTGATTCTGAAAATAGTGCCCCTGCCGTCATTATCCAGGATTTGCAACGACCAGTCATGGGCCTCGACAATTTTTTTCACGATCGGCAGACCAAGGCCAGTCCCTTCCTTTTTGGTGGTAAAGAAGGGATCAAACACCTTTTGTCTCTCTGCAAACGGTATGCCGCAGCCATTGTCCGTCACATCAAGAACCATACCTCCCGGCGACCGGGAAAGAATTACCGCCACCGTGCCCTGCTCAGCAGATGCCTCAATAGCATTGCGCACCAAGTTAACAAGCACCTGTTCCAACCGCAAAGGATCAAAGCTGATGTCCACCACGTCAGAATTAGACCTGTACTCAATAGCGACATTGCGCTCCCGAGTTGTTTCTTTTACTTTAGTCAGGGAATCCTGCACGATTGTGTCAAAATTTCCTCGAATCAAATTCAGAGTTAAAGGTTTGGAGAAGTCGAGCATATCTCCGACCATACTCTCCATTTTCTCTGTTTCTTTTATGATAAGCGCCAGTTTCGTATAAGCTGGATCTTTATTGCCCATTTTGTTTAATATACGCTTGGCAAATCCGCCGATAAGCATAAGGGGTGTTTTCATGTCATGGGCAGCCGCGGCAAGGGATCTGCCCATAAGTGTCAGGCTTTCAGCTTGCAACAGCTTCTTCTGGACTGCCGTGTGCTGATCTTTCAGAATACCGGTGAGCACAGCCAAACCGTTGTACAATAGAATGGACAGAATTCTATCCAGATCATTCATGGAAAAGCTCTGCCAGTGCTGGAAAATAAAGGGCAGGTAGCATGCGGTAATCGTGGCAGAGACAAGCAGAGCCCCGCGCAGACCAAACCAGAAAGCTGCCAGTGCAATTGGCAGAAAGTAGAGTTCCCCGTAGAATACATCAAAGTAGTATTGGCTCTGATGAGTGCTGTAGTGCAGAAACGTGATTCCTGCTACAAGCAAAACCAGCAGCGTCCACTTCTGTGCCGGTCTAAATTTTTTAGTCTTCAAGCTGTACAAGAGTGATAAGCCTATTTGTATAAATATCTATAAAGAATCCATCCCCACAGGAGGTGGTTTTTTACTACGAAACCAGAAAGATCAATGGTCGTTGCCCGTGGCAAAGCCATCATTTTGTCACTCCTGGATTTATTTTGTGTTGCCCCTCAAATACTCTGAACAAAAAGAGGAGATTTTTCTCAAGATTTGTTAATGCGTACCATTGAATGAAGAGAACGGGCCTGTTGCCGCTCTCTTCTATGGATTGCTGTAGTTCATGCAGCTAAACCCAGTGCCGTTCGCTTGCTTTTGATTCTTTCGTCGATGAGATTTGCAGCCTTAAAGGGGTCCTGCTCTACAACGAAACAGGCTCCGATCAGATCGTCAAGACCGGAGAGTACCAAATTGGTCACCAGTTCGGAACCTGTAATGTTGGGTGGATGTCCAAGATGCGTATAAATACCTGAGGCAACGGCATAGGTACCGATGGCGGCTGCTTTTTCCGAATACCATTCCGGCGAGGAGGCCGCCACCGGCAAATCGGAAATATCTACGCCCAACTCATTAGCCAACATGGCACAGAGCTGGAGTATACGGGCATTATCCACGCAACTGCCCATATGAATAACAGGCGGGATGCCCAGGGCACCGCAAATTTCCTGCAGGCCGGGTCCGGCTTGATCAATGGCCTCGGGAACAAGCAACCCCGCCTTGCCTGCCGCTGTTGTAACGCAACCGGTTACGATGACAAGGATATCCTTCTTAATTAACTCCCTGGTCAGATTGACATTGCAGTAATCGTGCTTGTATTTCGGGTTATTGCACCCCACTATACCGACAACACCCCGAACCTTTCCAGCCTTGATGGCTTCGATCAACGGAGTCAATGAACCGCCCAGGGCCTGCAAGATAGCTTCGTTGGAAAACCCGGTTACAATATCCACCGGCCCCTGAGGAATTTCGACGCGGGCTTGATCACGAAGATCGTATCGATCAATGGCCATACGAACAACCTTTCTGGCCTGCTCCATGCCGTTATCCATCTGGAATTTCACATGTTCGGCACCTGTGAAACGGGCCTTATCAGCTGTTGTCACCATCCTGGTATGATAGCAGGACCCTACCTGGACCAGGCTCGGCATAATACACTGATAATCCACGATAATGAGCTCAACAGCGCCGGTTACAATGGCCAGTTCCGTCATCAGATGATTGCCGGCCATGGGAATTCCATTACGCATCATCAACTCATTACCGGTACAGCAGAGGCCGGCAAGGTTGATTCCAGCAGCTCCTTTCTCCCTGGCCAGGGCAATCATCTCCGGTTCATTGACCGCCTCTAAAATTTTTTCGGAAACTATGGGATTATGGCCATGGACCAGAATATTCACCTGGTCTTCTTTGAGCACACCCAGATTGACCTGGGCCTTTCTCGGGCTCGGGGTACCAAACAGGATATCGGAAACTTCCGTGGCAATCATTGAACCGGCCCAGCCATCAGCCAAACAGGTCCGGGCGGCATGCAACATGGTATTGGCCGCATCATTGTCGCAGCCCATGTGGGTACGATGCATCATTTCGGCTATTTCACGGTCCATTCCGCGCGGAGTTATACCAAGATTTGCCCACAATTCCCTTCTTTTTTCCGGCACCCGGCCAATAAAAGAAAGTTCATTCTTGGTTGTGCCGTAGTTTTCAAAAAATTCAGCGGCCAGATCCTTTGCCACGTCTAGCGGTTCACGCCCTTTTGTGCTGATACCTACCTCTTCTGCGATCCGAAGGAGTTTTGCTTCATCCTTTATCGAATAATCTTCGGTTTCTCCATGGGCTACCGCATGCAGAGCCTCGATACAGTCACGGCCGTGATCCGAATGTCCGGCAGCACCGCCGGTAACGAAACGACCAAAATTGCGGGCCACGATAACATCTGCATCTGCACCGCACACTCCCCTTGGCGCCTTCTTGCTGATTCGGCATGGCCCCATGGTGCATATCCGGCAACAAACACCACTTTCACCAAATTTACAGTGAGGAGACTGTTGCTGCAACCGGTCCCAGGCAGTTTCAATGCCGTCTCTTTCCGCCTTGCGCAACATCTGTTTCGCATCGTCCCAGATTGATAACTCTTCAATGTTCAACTTTTTTTCTCCCATCACAACACCTCCTGTTGATTTTCATGACAATAGTTCAGGGAATAAAAATGCTTATCAAGTATTGGTAAAAGGATAGCACAAAGATAACTCACACCGTGTAGGTCGTTGAAGCCACATCTCCGCCGCTGCCGGTCCAGTCGGTATGGAAAAAATCTCCCCGTGGTCTGTCCAAGCGCTCATAGGTATGAGCCCCAAAATAATCACGCTGGGCCTGCAGCAGGTTAGCGGGCAACCGCTCGCTGCGATAGCCGTCAAGAAAACTCAAACCGGACGAGATTGCAGGCATTGGTACACCAAGTCGGGCAGCCAGGACCACTATCCTGCGCCAGCCGTCCTGGCTCGCCTGGATTGCATTGCAGAAAAATTCATCAAGGAGCAGGTTCTCCAAATCCGAATTATTGTCAAAGGCCTGTTTGATATTATCCAGAAACCCACTGCGTATAATACAACCGCCCCGCCACATGAGTGCAATGCCCCCATAATTCAGGTTCCAGTTGTTTTCACGGGCAGCCTGCCGCATGAGCATGTAGCCCTGAGCATAGGAAATAATTTTTGCACCATACAGAGCGTGATGTATATCATTAACTGTGCTCTCCATGTCACCATCAAGTTGAAGTTTTGAACTAGTAAACTTAGCAGATGCCCTGGTTCGTTCTTCTTTCATCGCTGACAGAAAACGGGCAAAAACAGCTTCCCCTATCAGCGTCAGAGGAACGCCCAGTTCAAGAGCGCTGATTCCCGTCCACTTTCCAGTCCCCTTCTGACCGGCAGTATCAAGTATTTTTTCGATAAGCGGGGAGCCATCCTCATCTTTGAAGCCAAGGATATCAGCTGTAATCTCTATCAGGTAGGAATTCAGCACCCCTTTGTTCCAATGACTGAATACAGCCTGCATGGCAGCGGCGTCCAGGCACAAAACCCGGTGCATAAAATCATAGGCCTCACAGATCAACTGCATATCACCATATTCAATACCATTATGGACCATCTTCACATAATGACCTGCTCCGCCCTCGCCTACCCAGTCACAACAGGGGATGGTGTCGACCCGGGCAGCAATTGCCTGAAAGATTTCCTTAACATGGGGCCAGGCATCAGGATTGCCGCCCGGCATGATGGAAGGCCCTGTGCGTGCACCTTCCTCACCACCGGAGATACCGGTGCCGATAAAGAGAATACCTTTTTCTGCAAGGGCACGGGTGCGACGCTCGGTATCCGTATACAGTGAATTACCACCATCAATGATAATATCGCCTTTATCAAGAAGTGGAGCAAGCTGCTTAATGAATGCATCAACCACAGTCCCGGCCTTGACCATCAGCATCACTCGTCGCGGTCGCTTCAGGGTAGCGACCAGCTCTTCAATCAAATGAGTTCCGATGATATTCGTTCCCCTGGCCGCTCCCGCCAGGAAAGCATCAACTTTGGAGGTCGTTCGGTTAAAAACCGATGCAGTGAAACCGTGGTCATTGATATTCAAAACAAGGTTCTGCCCCATCACTGCAAGACCGATCAATCCGATATCCGCTTCAGCCATGATGTGTTCTCCTTTGGTCAACAAACAATATTTTCAAGCCCTACAATTAATTGTAGGGCTGTACAGCTGCAATTTGCAAATCATTTTTTGGTCCGGAGCGTGTCTGATTCCTTCACTGTCTACTTTTCAGACAACGCATTGGAAGGAAAAACCAAAAAAACCTGCGCAGATGGAATTCCAACTTTTTATTGTTCTGTTTTTCACCATACTCGGTAAAATCTCCACCAACAAACAGGGAAAAGCGCAATCACCCAGTTGATGAGGCCGGTATAGATAACTTCAGGGATAAACAGCACTCATCAAAGTGTCACCCATAAAACGGATAAAAGAGGATGTTAAGAGAAAGAACACCTCGTCGATGCGAAAAAGACAATATAATTTTGGGAGAAATGAGAAGAGTTGTTGATTTATTTATGGACGATATTTTCAGACTGGTCACAAAAAGGGTATTGCAAACGCAATGGAATACTTTTCTCCTATTCTCTTCTTTTTCATATTTGAGTGGACCAAGCTTAACATTCAGGGGGGTATCACCTTGATCAGCCGGAGTATTTTTCCGGTATGTCTGAGTTTGCAGACAAAGGCACACGCGAACTGCCGGATCTCTGAAGGTGAGACAAGGCCGACCGTAAGTCAAAGCCCGGGAGACCTGTTCTTTTGGAAGGCTTTTATGGAAATTATAAGGCGCAGGAAAGGTATAACACCAAAGCCGTTGCAGGCTTTCAGTTACATCAGGTTTCCAGCCTAATATGGCCGGAAACCTGATCATGTCGAAAATGTGTCTTAGAAGCTGTACCTGTATCCAAGAACAATATTGTGGCTTTCGATATCATTCACGTCAAGCCCGCCTATGACAACATCACCAGTTGCCAGGTATTCGTAACCGAGGTCAACGGCCTGGTTCCCGGCAAATGCATAGGTAGCGCCCACGCCGGCTTTGTATGCAAAGGTCGTTTCATTGTCGTCTGCATTATAAACACTCAGCTCAACATTGCCGTAACCCATGCCGGCCATAACGTAAAGAGAGAATGCATCAGCAACAGGAAAGTCATAGAAGCCGTTGATCATTACGGTTTCTACCCGAATGTCTCCAGACTCAATGGGTACATTGGTGCCCACAACGCTATTGCTTAACCTGACGTCGTCAAGGTCGGTTTTGTTGCTGTCAAACTGACCTTCAACACGGAATTGGCCGAATTGCCTTCCCAGGGCGAAGCCCCAACCGTATCCTGTGTCGGCGGTGTCAAAGCCAATTGAATACGTCCTGTCAATGGCATCAGTACCAAGGTTGCCAAACATGGTCAGTTTGGCAACACCTTTAACGTACCAGGGGTGGACTTCACCCTGTTTCAAGGCTTCGATCTCAGCAGCCTGCTGGTTAATCTGACCATCCTGTGCCTTGATCTGTTCATCTTGGCGTGCCTGGCTTGATTGAAGCGTGTCTATTTCTCTCTGGCAGTCGTCCGGGCATCCGTCGGTTTTCATGGCCGCGCTGCCTGCAAAGCCGTAGTTTGCTGTAAAAACAAAAGCTAATACAGCAACTGCACTTAATGTTTTCTTCATGATCTTTTCCTCTTCTGTTATGTTTTGTATTTACTGTCTTTTCGCCTGACCACGGCCCATACCGCGATTCTCCTGCTGTTGCTGTTGCATGGTTTGGAGTTCCTGGGCAGAAATCTGTTCATCCTTATCAGTATCAACATCAGCAAAGGAGGGAGCACCGGCCATACCCTGTCCCATGCGGCCACTCTCCTTGACTGCTGTCTGCCGTTGCTCACGGGTAGTGTTAAATTCCTGTTCGGAAATAGTACCATTGCCATCGGCATCATAGGCTGTAAAGGAAATCGGACCTCTGGTGGAAACTTTTTTGGCATGAGCCAAGCCTGCGCTTAAGCTGAAAGCGACAATAATCATTGCGGTGGAAAAAGCTTTTGTCATTCTCATTGTGTACCTCATCAGGTATTGTTTTGTCGTTCGAAGCATTATTTTTTTTAGCTCTTTTCCTACTACGAAGCAACAGATGTGCCAGAAAGCATGCCAAACAAAATATGCTGAAAAAACAATATATTATGCTATGTTAACAAGCAAGAAATTCTATCAATCAGGTAACAATTAAAAATACTTTATAATATTGTCGTGGTTTGCAGACAGTGTCGAAAAAATCTGATGCGCACCTTACTGTTCAGGCAAAGTGCAGGGAGAAAATAATTAGAAAAACCAGCGGAGGCGGAGCTCTACCTTATTGCTGGTCTGTTTTTCACCATATTCAGTGAAGGAACCACCGGTGAGCAGGGAAAAACGCAGTCGCATTTCCCAATTGGTGAAGCCGGTATAGGCGAGCTCCGGGGTGAATGACGCGCTCTGGTCGTCCAGGTTAACGATGGCTGTCAGGCCGGGAGTAAAGTAGAGGATATTAAAGGGTTCTTTCAGGGTGAATCTGGCGTAGAGATAGTTGCGTCCCACAAAGGGCTTGCCGTAGCCACGCAGGCTCAACTCCCGGGCCTGATGCAAAAGGGAGTCATTGCCCAAATTGTCCAGCTGTATTGCACCATCGGCAACGCGTCGATAAAAACGGGCTCGTTCATCTTCACTATACCCGTTGCCGTTATAATAGTACTCGATAATGGCAGTCAGGTCGTTATCCGTCAGATAGCGAAGGCCGAGCAGAGTCCTGAACACCTCATCTCCTTCCAGCCGGGTTTCTCCATCTTGCAGAAGAGTCAGCTTTTTTTCAGAGGAGAGATAAGCTGCCTCTCCGTGAATTTCAAAATTGGTCGTGATATTTCTTGAAAAATCAGCTCCGAATCGCGAGGACCTGCTGTTTCCGGTGTAGAAGATGAAATCAATGTCTGTGTCCAGGTACAGGAGATAAAGCTTTGTTGCCAGGTTGATATTGTCCTCAGCGCCGAAATCATCGTTGATGCCATCATACACCGGCAGGAGAACCGTTGTCAGGGCAATATTGTGCAGGGAACCAAGGTTAGCAAAACTCTTGATCAGGTCCAGCTCTCCGGTAATATAACCTTCAAGCGCTTCCTGGGGGTCATTAGGATCCTTGGGCCGGTTGATAAAACCTACCGGATTCCAGGCATAGCCTTTTCCCCATTTATATGCTTGTTTTCCCAGGTCTATGGTGGCTTGATCCGTTGGTTTCACCCGTCCATAGGCCTCGTAGATATCGGCAAAGTCGATCCAGCCGAAGTTGTCCTGCTGCCCGGCCGCCTTGAGTAGCCAGTTAAAACTGGTTATACCGGTCACATAAGAGCCGCCAATCTGCAGACTGGGGCTGAAGCGATCAATGGTGGTCGGCGGTTCACCGGTAAAATTCAGTCTTGTAAGCGCTGCCCCCTGGTTGATGTCCAGGTGCTCAAATTTCAGTTCGGCATAACCGCCCCATTCCAACGGTTTTTTTTCGATCTCATCCAGCTCAAAGATGAATTCATCATCTGCTGCCTGCAGGTTACAGGACAGAAGTAAGAACAGGCCGATAACAAGCAGAAAAAAGAAAGAACTACCTGAGTTCATTGATTTTGGACAAGTAATTAAGGGTAAAAACTTCGTCAGACAGATCTTTTGCTTTCATCTTTGCAAAAATCATTACCGATTTATACCCTTGATGAAGAGGGCTGTCTGTCTCGATTACGGCAGGGCGAACAATACCGCCGCCAAAATCCTGGACCTTTTTAAAATATAGAGTTTTAATAAGCATTCCCGATGAAGCGAAGCATTCTGTTTTGTCCGGAAGAAGACTTTCACTATGAACCCACATTTTTACTCTGTCATAGGCAACGGCATTTGTCTTTGCTTTAAGATGAAGGATATATCCTTTGTCTGTCTCTTCAACCTTTTCACAGTCGTATTCCGCACTGTAATCAAGGCGCATGATATCCGCATTGTTGAACACCCCTCCTGTCACGGACTGCAGACTGGTTATGCGTATCGGTTTACCGACATTAGGGATGTAAAGCCACATGTTTTCCCCGATCCGCAAGGTACTTCTATCTTTTTCACTGGCTGGAGACAAAAAGACAGATGCCATCTTTTCCTTGCCCTTTTTGACAGCGTACATGACAAACTCTTTTTTTGAGCCGTCCGGTTCAATATTTATCAGCTTCCTATACAGTTCATAACTATCCGGGTTAAGGTTACGGTCAACTTTTTTGAGCATTTCATTGCCATCAAGAGCAAACACCGGTGCAGCTATGCACAGCGACATAAACACTGCCAGTAATATTTTCTTCATAATTCACCTCTTAAATCAATTAACCTTAGGGTGGCCTTTATTTTAATGTTTCGGAATTCCCTTCCTATACATGCCCCAGAGCATCAACCGGTTCCATCCTGGAGGCCTTGTATGCAGGCTGCAGACTGGCAAAGACCGAAACCAATATAACTATTACCGACACCCAGGCAAGCTCTGAAAAACTGATTGTCGGAGACAATAAAATATTATCCATCCTGCCAAAAGCAAACCTGATCTTGTAAATGTTTAAAATATAGATTCCGAAAATCCCGATAATATTGCCGGCCAGGACACTGATAACCCCAAGGGATAATCCTTCCGCCAAAAACAGTCCCATTATCTTGCCTGGCGAGGTTCCAATGGCGGCCATGGTTCCGATTTCTCTGACTCTTTCGTAAACAGACATCATCATAACGTTTAAAATACTTATAAGTACAATAGCGATCATGGTAGATTTCATGCTTATAGTCATCAAATCGATCATTTTTGCTATATTGGAAAAGGGAGAAAGTTTTTCCCATGTATGTATTTCAAAAGCAGGTTTTCCTTTTTTATTTTTAACTTCCCCCAGAGTTGACTTCAGGTCTGAATACACATTATCAAGCTTGTCGAAATTTTTTATCCGCACGGCAATCTCTATGATTTCAGGTTTTTCCATACGAAGCAGGGATTGAGCATCCTTTATATGCATATATCCCTCTTTGCCCTGCGGACCCATCAGGGTATCAATAATTCCTGCTACAGTAAAATTCAGGCCGTTTACAGAGCCATCCTTGTTGTTGGCTACGAGCACAACAGCGTCTCCAATTTTAATCTTCAGTCCTTTGGCCAGTTTTGTAGGAATAATGATTTCTCCAGGTTTGAGCAAAATATCCGGCACTTCGCTGCCACTGAATTTCATACGTTCACTGACATTGGGGCAAACTTTGTTTTCTTTTTTCGGATCAATTGCATTTAAGCGGATGTTGGTTGTTTCTTTATAATTGCTTAACATAGCGCTTAGCTTTATTCTTGGTGCAAAAGCCTCAACATCAGGATTCTCTTTGAGTATTTTTTCGACCTTTTTGTAGCCTTTTTGGTTAATAGTCAGGTGTAGCGGACTGGTATCAATAGAAGAGACATAACCCTTTTTGTGAATTTGCATCTGGGCAATATTGGAATCAGTAATCTGGCCGATCATCATTGCCTTGAATGAGCCCGCAAGTCCTGAAAAAAGGATAACCATCAACACGCCGAGTGTAATCAGCATGGCGGTCAGCAAAGTTCTTCGCTTATATCGCATCAAGTTCCGCAGAGCTATTTTAAAAATTCGAATCATTAAATTTCTCCTTCATTATTTTTTCTTTGGTTACACAAGTCTTCCGTCTTCTAATGTATAAATAACCTCTGCTTCTTTCATGACTCCGGGATCATGTGTGGAAAAGATGAATGTAGTATTGAATTCATCCCGCATGTTGCGCATTAGACGAATGACATTCACAGCGGATTTTTTATCCAGGTTTGCAGTAGGCTCATCTGCAAGAACAAGTTTTGGCTGTGTCACAAGAGCCCGCGCAACTGCGACCCGCTGCTTCTGCCCTCCTGAAAGCTGGTCTGGAAATTTGTCTTTCTGATCAAGCATCCCTACTGATTCAAGAACGTTCAGCACTTTTTCCTTTCGTTTTGATACCGATTCATTTTTTATCATCACAAGCGGATATTCGACGTTTTCATAGGCAGTAAGCACAGGAAAGAGGTTAAATGCCTGAAAGATAAATCCAAGGGTATCCCCTCTGAATGCTGCGCTCTGTCTTCTATCAAAACCATCCACCTCAGCACCGTCCACAACTATCTTCCCTTGTGTCGGCTTATCGAGACAACCGATAAGGTTCAACATGGTTGTTTTTCCGCTTCCTGAAGGTCCTACAAAAGAAACAAAGGATGCTTCATCAATGGAAAGGGTTACATCCTGCAGGGCTTTTACCTGCACCTCACCTGTCTGGTAAATTCTTGAAACATTATCAATCTGAACCAAAGCCATAATTTTCCCCTTTTTTTAAAGCAGCTTGAACTAATATGAATGGTCTCGTAATAATCAAAAAAGAAACCCTCAATTTAATTTTAAAACTTTTTTTACAGCATTATCAGCGACCCCTTTAAACTCAAAATGAGTCATACTTTTGTTTTCCAGTGTATTACCCATTTTCGTACCAAAATTTTCGGCAATTACAATGGAAATACCTCTCCGGGCAAGAAAATTTGCCGCTAACGGCCCGGCACCTCTACTTGCATCACTGTAAGGGTTGTCAACAACCTCTATCAATTTCCCTTTGTTATTAAATATAAGATAATGAGGACATTTAGCAGCCATATTGCTTACAGATGCTTGTGCAGATTTACCATTGGCCGCAACAGCAATCCTTATATTTTCCAGCTCGCCGGCATTGACCATAACCGGACAAAGAAATAAGATTGCAAGGCTTATAAAAAACATTTTTTTCATAATAAATTCCTCCTGTTAATATCATAAATTAGCTGGGGGGGGACAACTAATTTGGTTATTCTGCTGACTTGACCCATAGATGGATCCAAGCTGCAATGACAATCCCGGACAATTCTATACTGTCCGGGATAAGGTGGATATGATATCTTCAGAATCTACCCACGTGCTCTACATCCTTGCCCTTTACCACCATAGCCTTTTCCACGGCCGTAACCAGGAGCCATCTCAATGCCGGCCTCTTGTGCCTGAGCCTTCATCTCGCTGCGCAGTGCAAGCAGCTCCCGGGTCAACTGTGCAGCCTGATCAGGATCAGGATCGGCAGAGCGCATGACGGCCTGTTTTTCTGCCCGCTTGGCAGCCATTTCTTTGCGCAGTTCAGTGGTTGATGCAAAAAATGCATCGTATTTTTGCCTGGTCTCTGCATCCATTGCCTGGTAGCGTGGTCCCATCTTTCCCTTCATGGCCTGTCTTGAACCATAATGGCCTTTGCCCTTGAATTGTTTGTTGCCCTGGCCCTGCTGTATAGCCTTTCCCGAACCATTACGTCCTTTGCCCATACCCTGTTGCATGACCGACAGTTCCTCGGCTGTAATTTGACCGTTACCGTTACTGTCTATCTGAGCAAAGGTCGGTGCATTGGCCATATTTTTTCCCTGGCGGCCACTTGCCTTGACAGCTGCCTGACGCTGCTCACGCAGAGTGTTAAACTCCTGCTCATCAATGGCTCCACTGCCGTCTGTATCCCAGGCGGCAAAGGGAACCGGTCCCCGCGTAGGCTGATCATCTGCGATTACCAGGCCGGTGGTCAGGCTGAATGCTCCAAAAATCAAAGCTGCGGTCAGTGTTTTTTTCATCTTCATGGTTATACCTCCAAAGAGTTAATTGGTTGTCGTTATGACGTTTTGTTATTGCTTTATTCTCTTTAAAGCAACACACATGCCAACCATGAGAAATAAAATTTAAATATATAGTTTCAGTATGTTATATGATTACCGAGAGAGCGAAGTCCTCTCTGCCAATGAAATATTCGACAAGATTGTCGAACCTTATCGGGAATTGTCGAATCTGAGGAAGGATTATATCTCGGACTGGAAGATGCAACTCTGTTTTTCCCCGGCAAAGGTAATGCCACGAAAAATCAATCAGATAACCAGGTTAAACAGGTAACCGGTAAAAAGAATACCCGTGCCCACAACAGCAATAAAGACAGCAATCAGACCCGGCTTCAATACCTTGCGCAAAATAACCATCTCAGGCAGGGACAGGGCAATAACACTCATCATAAAAGCCAGTACGGTCCCCAGGGCCGCACCCTTGCCCAACAGTGCCTCGACAATGGGGATCATTCCGGCTGCTCCGGAATACATGGGAATGCCGACCACAACTGCAGCCGGAACCGACCACCAGGCATCCTTGCCCATAATCGAGGTCATGAAATCCTCCGGTACATAGCCATGAATGAGGGCACCCACACCAATACCGGCAACCACGTAGATCCAGACCTTGCCGACTATGTCACGCACAGCCTCGCGTCCATGTTCTATCCGGTCAGCCAAGGTAAGCTTTTTTTCTATCACCAAGGCCTCTCCGGCCCGCAGTTCCTGTACCCAGTCTTCAATCCAGTGTTCCAGCTTAAAACGACCAATAATCCAGCCGGCTGTTATAGCAATCAGCAGACCCGATCCCAGGTACATGGCAGCCACCTTCCAGCCAAGCAAACCATAGAGCAGAATCAGGGCAACTTCATTGACCATTGGAGCAGCAATAAGAAAAGAAAAGGTCACACCAAGCGGTATCCCCGCCTGAACAAAACCAAGAAAAAGCGGTACTGCCGAACAGGAACAAAACGGGGTGACAATGCCCAGCAAGGATGCAATTACGTTGCCTGCGGACTCCCGTTTTCCGGCAAGATACTTGCGAGTACGTTCCTGGGTGAAAAAGGAACGGATCATGCCGATTACAAAAACAATGAGCGTCAGCAGCATCATGACCTTGGGCGTGTCATAGACAAAAAACTGGACCGCATCACCGAAATGACTCCCCTTTTCAAGGCCAAGCAGGGAATAGGCAAAAAAGTAAGAAAAAGGCTCCAGTTGTTTGTAAATCACATACCAGAGTCCAAGGCCAAGCAGACCGATAATTGCGGCCTTGCCCATATTCACTTTTTTTATTTCACTCGTTTGGCCGGATTCATTTTTTTGACAGTCGCAAACGATTGGTTGAATCGGTTCCATTTTTTTCCTCTAGTTTTTTTACCGTACAATTGCGCTGAACAACCGCCTCAGGTAAGGCCTTGCGCATCGCATCCAGCTCTTTATCGTCATCCAGCCAATGTCCCAGTTCAGCAAGCATGATTTTTGCGTACACCGACTCACTGCCATCCGCCAGAGAGTAAATCATCCAGGTTCCCTGCCGTTTTCTGTCCACCAGCCCGGCATCCTCCAGAATCTTCATATGCTTGGACACAGTGGACTGTGCAAGTTCCAGAACATTTTGAATTTCACAGACACAGAGCTCGCCGGCCTGAAGAAGCTTGAGTACCCGTACCCTGTTGGGATCGGAAAGAGCTTTCATTACACGAATAAATGTTTTCACCGGATAGATCCTCGCTATATTCACATATCGCCAACTAACGATAGAATAAGGCTGCCATTGCATTTGTCAATTGTTTTTTGGTATTCTTCATATTCTGATATACAATTTAATGATGGGAACGTACCCTGAATCATATAGGAGGGTGTATGAGAATCAGATCGTTTTTGCACTTTTGCGTTACAATATTTATAGTATCCGCGCTGCCCGGAATCTCTTCGGCCCAGTCCGGCAATAGTAAGGCAACCTTTTACTTTGCCGTCTCGGCAATGGCCTCTCCGGCCCCGACCTTGGTCCATTTTACCGAATTCCAAAATTACCTGTCAGGGAAACTGAGAACATCCGTCTCGCTTAAACAGCGTCGTACCTATGAAGAAATCAACGATTTGCTGGCCAGGGAAAAGGTACAGATGGCCTTTACCTGCACCGGAGGGTATCTCTCGGGAAGAAAGGCGTTTGGCCTTGAACTTCTGGCTGTACCTGTCATGAATGGTAAGACGAGCTATCGTTCTTATATTATCGCCCGACAGGAGAATCCGGCCCGTTCACTGGCAGATTTGAAGGACTCGGTTTTTGCCTTTACCGATCCCCTTTCCCTGACCGGGTATATCTATCCGACAGCCAGAATTAATCAGATGGGTTTGGTGACCACGGATTTTTTTCAGAAAATTTTTTATACGGAAAGCCATGATAAATCCATTGAAGCCGTGGCCACCGGGCTCGCAGAAGGAGCGGCCGTGGATAGTCTTATATTTGATGCCCTGCGCAAACAAACGAATTCTTTTACCGACCGCCTGAAAATTATCGAGATTTCAGAAGAATTCGGCATGCCGCCGGTGGTTGTCCCTTCCGGCTTATCAGTTAAACTCAAAAGGAAATTGCTCAAGGTGTTACTGTCCATGGACGATGATCCCGAAGGCTTGAAGGTTCTGCACAGCCTTGGTATGGATGGTTTTGTTCTGCCTGAACCGGAACTGTACCGTTCTGCCATTTTATTACGTAAGCAGATCCATGAGTAATTTTTTTAGCCTGAGCCCGAGATAGCCCATGGCAGTCAAATTTCATGAACGGATAGCCATACGGCTGTCGCTGGCCATCGTTATTATCGTCCTAGTCACGGCTGTTACCGTGGCGACCCTTGTCTTGCGTGATGAAGAACGTATTCTCCAACAGGACCTGCGTGTGCGAGCCCTGCAACTTGGTGAAATCATGTCCCGCCAGGTGCTTGAACCCCTGCTCTATGAAGAGGATTATACGCTCCATGCACTTATCACGTCCTATCTGGCGGCAAGGGATGTCTTTCTGGTCTACGGTGAGTTGTACAATGAACAGGGTAAAAAAATACTGGCCAGAGAAAAAATACCTATGCAGCGAAAACCTGTTGATTTAGTCGAATATGCAGGTGAACAGCCGAGATTTTTGCGGGATGTTGAACAAAGCAGTAGTCTCGCGCCCATGGATCTGGTTGTCCCGATTTCTTCCAATAAGATAGGCGTTGTCGGCTATCTTCGTCTTGGTGTTTCAGTAGAGCCTCTGATCAGAACAATCTCCTCCTCGAAGCGTAAGGTATGGGCGGTGACCGCCGTTATAGCCGTTATCGGTTCACTGGCCGGTCTGTGGATGGCTCGAGCCCTGCTCTATCCGGTGCTGCTGCTCAACCAGGCGGCCCATAAGGTTGGCGAGGGCAATCTTGGTATGGAAATCCGTGAGTCCGGTGTGGGGGAAATCCGTGAATTGAGTGTCACCTTTAATACTATGTCCCGCCGGCTTAAGGAGTTGGTGGATGAAATCACGGCAGCCCAGGAAAACTTGGTTCGTACGGAAAAGCTCTACGCCCTTGGTGAATTTTCTACCGGCCTGGCCCATGAGATCAAAAATCCACTGACTTCGATCAAGATGCTGATTCAACGGGCCGGAGAGCAGGAGGAAGCCCTGGAGGGTGAAGACCTGGAGGTGATTCGTGCTGAACTTGACCGCATTGATCACACCGTCACAAGGTTTCTCCGGTCGGCCCGACAATCGGATATTGCGGTCACCCATACGGATATAAACAGCCTTGTTGAAGATGTTTTGGCCATTACTCGGCCGAAAATTGAAAAATCAGGGGTCATCATTACCAAGGAGCTGAAACAGGATATTATCCCGGTGCTGGTTGACGCATCGGGAATCAGGCAGATCCTGATGAACGGTATATTGAATGCTCTGCAGGCTATGGAAGGCGGTGGGCAACTGACCATTACAACCGGTGTTGACGGCAAAGAACTCCGCTGTACAATAGCCGATACCGGCTGCGGCATCAGCGATGAACATTTAAAACATATTTTTGATCCTTTTTTTACCACGAAAGAAGACGGCACCGGCATGGGCCTGGCTGTGGCCTGGAATGTTGCACAACAGCATGGCGGCCGGCTTGAT
The DNA here is from genome assembly GCA_030613515.1 of Desulfobulbaceae bacterium. Lineage (GTDB taxonomy): Bacteria > Desulfobacterota > Desulfobulbia > Desulfobulbales > Desulfobulbaceae > Desulfobulbus_C. Next base: position 9,088 of record JAUWLT010000006.1, on the reverse strand, counting down.
ATCGTCTCAAGTCAAAACACAGGAACTACATTTATCTTGGTCTTGCCTTATGACAACCCTGCTCATTGTTGATGATGAAAAAGCGGTCCGTTATGCTTTTGAGCGGACTTTTGGCGATGAATACTCAATCCGTACCGCAAAAAACGGCAAAGAGGCCGTGCAGGCTGTTGACGGAGATGAACCTAATGCTGTGCTCATGGATATCCGTATGCCGGGCATGGATGGATTGCAAGCACTTGCGATCATAAAGGAAGGTCATCCTCATCTACCGATAATCATGATGACCGCCTTTGCAGATTCCACTTCCGCCATGCAGGCTATGAAAGACGGGGCCTTTGACTATGTGAGCAAGCCCTTTGACAATGATGAACTGCGCCGGGTAATCGACAAGGCTCTTAGCTCCAGCAGGATGCAGGCAAAACTGCATTGCGGTTGCGGCAAACAGTGGAATGATGCAACAGAAAACCAGGAATGTATTGTCGGTTCCAGCCCGGAAGTCTTGAACATGTGCAAGAAGATCGGCCAGATGGCTGGATCTGATTTACCGGTTCTCGTTACCGGTGAGACCGGGGTGGGTAAAGAGCTGACTGCCCGGGCCATCTGGCAGCACAGTGCGCGTAAGGAGGCACCGTTCATGGTGGTGAACTGTGCTTCCCTGCCTTATGAACTGGTGGAAAGTGAGCTGTTTGGTTACGAAACAGGGGCCTTTACCGGTGCTGCCAAGCAACGAATCGGCCGCTTTGAGCAGTGTGATAAAGGAACCCTGTTTCTGGATGAGATCGGTGAACTGCCGCTTGCGGCCCAGGCTAAAGTCCTACGTGTCCTCCAGGACGGTACCTTCGAGCGACTGGGCAGTAATAAGCAGTTAACAACTGATGTGCGGCTTATTGTCGCCACCAACAGAAATGTTGAACAAATGGCCGCTGAAGGCCGGTTTCGACCTGACTTGTTGCATAGGATTAACGTACTGACCATTGCAATTCCGCCACTTAGACAGCGAATAACAGACCTGCCGGATCTGATTCTCTACTTTCTTTCCCGTTACGGTCGCCAGGTATCTCCGCCTGTAGAAGGTATCAGCGATGAAGCCCTGAAAAAACTTTCCAATTACTCCTGGCCGGGCAATATTCGGGAACTGGAAAATACCATTCGCCGGGCCATTGTCCTGGTCAAGTCTAATATTCTTACAGCTGAGGACTGCATTCTTCAGAAAATGGAGGAACCTGCAGGTGATTTTGAAAAAATCGTTGGTCAACAGATCGACAAACTTATCAAAGGAGGAGAATCACGTCCCTACCGACATCTGATATCCGAAGTCGAGCAGATTTTAATCAAAAAAACGCTTGATCTCTGTAACGGCAACCAAGTCCAGGCTGCCAACCTGCTTGGCATTAATCGAATGACCTTGAGGAAAAAAATCGCCTCTGCTTAAAAAATAGACAGATGAGTGTCTATTTTTTATACAACCCTCCCCGCATTAAATAAATTTCCCCTTTTATTTCCAGCAGTTTTCCTTTGGCATCCTTTGTGCAACAAATGTATAATTGAGGGTGTTTTGTACAAAAAGGAGCCTGTTTAGATGAAAAATGGCATTTTACTGATCATTGTTTTGATCATTTTTATTGCTGTTATCGGAGTATTTTCGGTTGAGTCATACACCGCACAACCATCCTTCTGCGGCACCAAGTGTCACATCATGGACAAGCCCTACACATCCTGGCAGACCTCCAAGCATGGCAAGGCCGGCAAAGAAGAGGTTGCCTGTGTGGATTGCCATTATGCGCCTGGCGAAAAGATGACCCTGCATGCCAAATTTAAAGGGCTGGGCCAGCTCTTTACCTATCTGTCCAGTGATGACAAGGAGGTGCGGCGGGCGACCCATGTTGCAGATATCTCCTGCACTACCAGCAAATGCCATCCGTTAGAGCAATTCATGGAAAAAAAGCTGGACTACGGTAAAGAAAAAAAAGTCACATTCACCCATAAAGCCCATTATGAGAAAATAATTCCGGGCCAGGAGATGCACTGCACCACCTGTCACGTCAAAGCCAGTGATGACAAGCATTTTGAGGCACCTGCTGAGCAGTGTTATATTTGCCATTTCAAGCATAGTGAATTCAACAAGGGCAAGGCCGCCTGCAACCTCTGCCACGCCATTCCAACCACCCCGTTGCAACAGCAGAAAAAAGATGCGCCGTTGAATCCCGATGAAAAGGTTATCACCCACCAGAGCCTGGAGAAAGCCGGCGTGTCTTGCCAGAGCTGTCACTATCAGCTGATTATAGGTGATGCTTCTCTTATACCTGGTGGTTGCGATAATTGTCATAGCAATGCTGAAATCTTAAAAAAAGATGACGACATGAAGCTGATGCATGCCGAGCATGTGGCCAAACAGAAAGCCGCCTGTTTTGACTGTCATCAGAAAATTCAACATAAGGAAATCGAGTTCCTGGAACCGGCCCGTCTTGCCTGCCGGAGTTGTCATCCGGATCATCATAGTTACCAGCAGCAATTGCTTGTTGGAGCCCGGCGTGGTGATGTGCCTGCTACACCGAGTCTCATGTTTGCAGCCAAAACCAATTGCATGGGTTGTCACCAGGAGGAGAAAAAGCTGCGTGGCGAGACTGTTGTACGAGGTGCCGCCAAAACATGTGTTGATTGCCATGGCCCGGATCATGACAAGATGCTCGCCGACTGGGAGAAAGAGGTCCAGGGCGAAGTTGCCTTTTGCAAGGAAACAGAACAGCGCGTAAAAGATCTGCTGGAAAAAGCAAGAAACCAGTTGAGTGCCGAACAGATCAGCGAGTTTGAAGCTCTGATGGAGAAGGGACGCAAGAGTCTTGATATCGTTGAATTCGGCAACGGGATCCATAACAAAAAATATTCCATCATGCTTATTGATGATGCCCTGACCAGTTTTGAAACCGTGCTTGATGAGGTGGAGCCCCTTGTCGCTGAATCAGAGACGGCTGAATCAGAAACAGAACAGTAGAAGATATTTCGGGCTGTCTACAGTCCCGGAACTGGGCAGCTATCCCACAAAGGGATCAATCTTAACCAGGGAGGAAGTCATGGAGTTAGGCGAAAAAAACGGACGGAGAGAGATGCTTGGAGTTACCGGTGCTGCACTGGTAGCCGGGCTGGCTTCGGCTACCATGTTGAAAACAAAACCGGTGGAGGCTGCAACGGAAACAAAGGCTCCCCACTGGGTCATGATTATGGATCTGCGGCTTTGTACCGGTTGCCGGGCCTGCACAGTGGCCTGCAAGTCTGAATACGACGTACCCTTAGGATCTTTTAGAACAGTGATTAAGCAGGTAATATCCGGCAGTTACCCTGATACAAAACGTGACTTTATTCCCAGGCGCTGCAATCATTGCGAAGGCACGGAACAGGTGGGCAATATGACCGTTCCTCCCTGTGTCAAGGTGTGTCCTGAATATCCCAAAGATCGTCGCGTTTTTGTAACCCCTGAGGGTAAAAAAATCCGCTACAGGGGCGGGGCAACCTATAGAAGACCGGACGGTATGATTCTTTTTGATAATGATGCCTGTACCGGTTGCGGCAAGTGTATTGAGGCCTGTCCCTATGGGGCCAGGACCTATGACATGCGCAGGATGTCGGGCAAGGACAAAACAAAGCATTCCATTGTTAAATGTTCCGGTTGTGAACACCGGGTTGCAGCAGGTATTACCCCTGCCTGTGTCAATACCTGCGCGCCCGGAGCCAGAATCTTTGGTGACCTCAATGATCCGAACAGTGAAGTAGCCAAACTTGCAAAAGAATTCAAACTCTTAGAGAACAGGGACAAGAGCACCTTGATGCCGCAGGCCAAAACTATGCCCAACATCTTTTACATTGACCCTGATGGGGTACTGGCAAACTATTCCTTTCCCAAGGAACAAAAAGTGGCTGAGTATCGCGATATAGTTGAGTAGGACGAGCTTGAAATAACGCTGGTAGAAAATAATCGTTTTTTTATAGATATAAGGAGGATTAAAACCATGAAAAAACTCAGCCGCCGTAGTGTGTTGAAACTGGCTGCGGCCAGCAGTGTACTGATAGGAGCCGGTAAGGGTATAACATCAAATGTTCTCGCCGGTTCCATTGAGCTTGCTGATGGAGGACGCGATTTTTCTCCTGTAACAGGGAAGGAAAGAAAAGGCGTTCCCACTATTTGTTTTAATTGTGTGACCAGAGATCCGAAAATCGCTTATGTAGAAGATGGACGGATAGTCAAGATTGAAGGCCAGCCCAACTCGATCCGCAGTCTGGGTAAGATCTGTGCCAAAGGGCAGGCAGGTGTCAACCAGGTCTACTTTCCGGACAGGATTCTCTATCCTCTTAAACGCGTCGGTAAACGAGGAGATGGCAAATATAAACGTATCTCCTGGGACGAGGCCCTGACCGATCTCGCCGCCCGCATGAAAAAACTGCGGGATGATGGCCATCCTGAAAAATTCATGTACCACTATGGTCGGGCCAAGGGCAGTTCCTCCAAGCTGCCGAAAACGGTATTCATGGGGACCTATGGTTCCAAGACCATCTCCGGCCATACCTCCATCTGCGAGGGAGGGAAATGGACAGCCCAGGAACTAACCTGGGGCAAACATTACGACAACTGGGATTTCGATAACACCGACTATGTGCTGAACTTCGGTTCCGGTGTACTTGAGGCCCATACCAATCATATTCCAACTTCACAGCGACTGATTAAGGCCAAGGTAGCACGCAATGTTCCGCTGATCACCTTTGACGTCAGATTGTCCTATACTGCCGCAAAATCAACCAAATGGGAACCGGTACGCCCCGGCACCGACTTGGCCGTCATCCTGGCGATGTGTAATGTGATCATGCAGGAAAATCTCTACAAGCGTGATGCTTTTACCTTTATCAGAGCCACTGAAAATGTAAATGTGCCGGTGGATGAAAAAATTTCCGCCCTGAAAAAACATCTGGCTCAGTATACTCCGGAATGGGCGGAGAAAATCAGTGGGGTGGCTGCAACAAATATTGCCAAATACGCCAGGGAGTTTGCCAAAGCCAAGGCAGCGGTGGTTATCAGCTATCGTGGCCTGATTGCTCATTACAATGGAACCGACGGTGAACGGGCAGCGCAGATGCTGGCCATGATCACCGGTAATATCGATAATCCAGGAGGCAGGTGTCCGGGAGTTGCTCCGTCATGGAAATATCCCAAAGGCCCCAAGGTCAAACCTAAAGCCAAGAAGCTTAAAATTACCAATGGTACGATTTCTGCTCTCCCAACCCATGGCGAGTGCCAATCAGTTTTAAAGATGATCAAGGACGGCTCACATGGTCGGCCCGACATCTATTTCTGGTACTGTTACAACCCGGTCTACGTGAACGGCGAATGCCAGGAGAACATCGACGTCCTCTCAGATGAGAAGTTGATGCCCTTTACGGTTACCTCAAATATTGTCTACGATGAATCCAGTCGACTGGCCGACCTGATCCTGCCCGATACGACCTATCTTGAGCGTTGGGACTGGGATGGAAATGTTTCACCAAATCAGGTTGCTGAATACGAATTACGACAGCCGGCAGTGGAACCGCTTGGCGAGTGTAGAAATTTCAGCGACATACTCTGTGACCTGGCCAATCGAATGGACATGCCCCTTGGCTTTAATACCATGGAAGAATTTGTCCAGAAATCCTGCGAAAAGACTCCAACCCTCAAAGACCTGCCCGGCGGCGCCTTCGAATACATGAAAAAACATGGTGTGTATCACGATCCCAAGGCAAAACCTGCCTATTTCCGTCATAAAAAAGAGATCAAAGCGGCCGATCTGCAGAAAGAGAGTGTTATCTTTGATGAGGCAACCGGTGTCTATTGGAACTGGAAAAAATCCGGTGCCAAAGACGAGGCAGAGGCCAAAAAGCACGGTTACCATAAGATGCACTACAGCTACAAAGGCTATGTCGGTCAGAAGATCGGCGATAAGGTGTACAAGGGGTTCAAACCCGACAAGGTGAACAAAACCGGTTATTTTGAACTCTATTCAGCACTGTTAAAGGACAAAGAGTTTGCCCCGCTGCCAAGCTGGAAACCAATCCCGGAACATGAGGGTCTGGCAAAGAATCAATTAATACTGACCACCTACAAAGTACCGGTGCAGATACATTCACGTTCCACCCATTGCAAGTGGCTCACCGAGATGTTCCATGACAATCCGGCCTGGATCAACTCAAAAACCGCCGCTTCGCTGGGTATTAAAGATGGCGAGATGATAAAGCTCACCTCAAAAATTGGTGAGGTGTCCATTAAGGCATATGTAAATGAAATGATAGTTCCCGGCGCCATTGCCATCTCCTTTCATCTTGGCAGGACAGAGTCGGGCCGCTATGCGTCCGGTAAAAAATCCATCATGGCAAGCGATAATGACCCGGATCTGAAGCTGAAATGGTGGGACACCTATGGCGTTCTTCCCAACTGGCTGATTGCTAATGCCCCTGATCCCATCAGCGGTCAACATCGCTTTATGGATGAAGTAGTAACCATCAGTAAAGCATAAGCAGAAACAAAACTGAAGATGAGGTGACAGATGGAAGAGAAGAACAGTCAGGTCGGTAGCGTATACGGGTTCCTGGCTCGAATTTTTGCCCGGGAAGTCACCTCTGACTTTCTGGAAGATCTCAGGACTCCCCGTTTCAGGGGAGTCCTTGAGGAGTTGGGGGTTGATCTGGGCGATGATTTTTATAGTCGGCCGGCCAACGAACTGCTTGAAGAGCTGGCAGTGGAATATACCGGTCTTTTCATTGGCCCGGGTTCATTTATATCGCCCCACGAATCGGTTCACCGTGTCCGTGAGGACGGGGATTACGGGAAACTATGGGGAGCGGATACTGTAGCAGTCAAGAAGTTTATTGAGGCCACCGGCCTGAGCTATCAATCGTCTTTTGGTGGTATGCCGGATCATATTGCTGCTGAACTTGAGTTTGTCCAGAAACTTGAAGAACGGTTGGCGCAGGCTCAGGCCGATGATGATATGTAACTCGCTGAAAATCTGAGCCGGATTAAGCAACGATTTCTGACAGAGCATCTACTTGCCTGGGCACCACCTTTTCTGGATAAAGTTGCAGCAAAGGCGAATGTACCCTTTTACCGTGAGATGGCCATGCTTGCCTCACAGTTCATTGCCAGTGAGTAGGAACTATTTTATTCAACAGAAGATTTTGATTCGTTGGAATGAAACGAAAATTTTTCTATATTTTGTTTTTTCTTTTTCCCTGTGCAGGTACGGCATATGGCCAAGATGTGGCTGGGTACAACGGTATCCCCTGGAACAGCCGATTTCCAGTCATTGAGAAACATTTCCCTGAGGTCGACTTTGTTGAAGAGGATTCCTTTCATGTGACCCTATTTCGTTTGGATCATCCAAAACAGGGATCTGACCGTATAGAGTTTAAGCTCTTTGAGGAGCAGCTCATCGCAGTGATTCATTATTATGATGGACCGATTGAGCAACTGCAACATGATGATTTCGTAAACAACATGGTTACTGGACTGGGACCAAAAATTGAAGAACGGAAAACAACCACGCAGAGCCTGGCAGGCACTGCGAATGTGATCATCTGGGAGTACAAAGACAATCTGATTCTTTTCAGGTCTTACCCTCTATATCAGGCAGAAGGGTTTGTAAAAAAAGAAAACTCTGTCATTTTTATCTACAAGCCGACTTTTGATAAGATGGTCTATTTTCGAAAAAACTCCATTGGAGACAACGATAATCAGGTAGTCGACTACGATTACATAGAATTCTGATAGCCACTCTAAGCAGCGGGTCCGCTGCTCAGAATTAAAAAATCGCTCTACTGTACACGTAAGATTTTAACTTAACTTAACCGTTTTCGATGCCACCCTGTAGCAGATCAGATCATTTTTCAAGAGTAGAGATGTTATGAGGTAAGGTTAACCGGCGATAGGCAACCGGATTGTTAAGAGATGTACAGAGAAGGTAAGGTTGACTTGGCATACAGTATTTTATAGTTGTTATTATATTTGGTTGGAGTGAGGAATCCACGTAGGGCGGTTAAATCAGCAAAAGCGGGAGGTTCACCTTGTGCCTAACATATTAATGACTTGCTGCGGGTGGAATTATAGACCCAACCCCCATTTTTTCTCTTTTAATCGCTCACCATAAAGCGATTTCTTTTTATCCCAAAACTGGAGGACGAAGCAGTTTATCAAAAGAGAACTGCAAAACAGATAAGGAGGTAATCATGAATGATGAAGTCAAATCCAAGGGTATAATAGATCCGGAAGAACCATTGAAAGAAGGAGAAAACGGTTTGCCGTAGGTTCGGTTCCGCCGCCGTACATTCCTGAAAGGGGTGGCGACCGGGGTGGCGGCGCTCTCACTTGACCAACTACTGCCGGAAGTAATCCAGGCCAAGGTCTCCGAAATTGTCAATTATACCAGGATGACATGCTCCCATTTCGGCGCGTTCACTGCTCAGCACCGATTTTCGCGTATCGCCTTGCGTTAACATAATTCCTGGCTGGAATTATTTCGTCAATACCGCCAAGCATTACGGTAGTTGAGTTTTGCCTATCCTGCCACCAGTGCCACAGGCACAAAATGTTACTTTAAATGACGGTATAGGTGTAAATAAGACAAAAACTAAAACACTTCTCCATCATCTGAGAAAATTGCTACGCACAGCCTTGCCAGCTGCGTAACCACTTGATTAATAGCAACTATAAGCTGCAGGAAACGATACCTGGTGAGTTGCCATGTTAGTTGAAATTCGTTTTAGATTTTAGCGATTGACATTAATAGCGCCACATGAGATAACAATCTCATGCGAGATATAACTTATTTTACACATCCACAACATGATTGGCAAAAACGTTATGAAGCGATGCGAGCCTCTTTTGTTGATCGACTGTTACCACCGGCGAAAAACTGACCCATCTTGTAGGTTAGGACGGACCCACCTATAGTTGTTTGTATTCGGTTTGGCGAACGGTTATCACCGATTTTGTGACCCCTTTCAGTAAACTGGTTAGTAGAGGGATGGTGTTTTCCCATTGTGTTTCAGGAGTAGGCGCCTACCCCCATTT
>JAUWLT010000259.1 GCA_030613515.1 Desulfobulbaceae bacterium | reverse complement strand
CAGATGTACATGCAGGCTGTCTTATCGCCACCCTTGCAACCATCACATTTTTCAGGATCTACGTAACTTGGCATTAAACTACCTCCTCACTTGAATTTTCCTTGATGACAACACCCATGTGCTGCCATTAACCTCTACTTCCTAAAAAAACGAAAACACACAGTAGATACTTATACCACACCGTGTGCTCACGTTTCATTCTATTGATCGAAAACAAACAACTTATTGTTTTTGTTGAACTTTCTAAAAAAACAGAGAAACTCAACAAAAATGAACAGTGACTCATTAACAATCAAATATCTTTTAATTTGTTGCCTGTGCAATGTCAAGAAAAATCGACTGATAGGGGGGGCGCAGAAATACTTACACTACTTATCAAAAATAGTGAAAAGGATAGGAAATAAGAAAAAGGGAAAAGGGCTGCAGCTTATTATCTTTTCCTCTTCCCTCTTCCCTCTTCCCTTTTCCCTGTCATGAGTAATTTCCCCTGGCCAGAACTTCCCTGGGCCTGGAGCCGTCAGCCGGTCCGACGATCCCCTCCCGCTCCATCATCTCGATCATGCGGGCCGCCCGGTTATAGCCCACCCGCAACCGCCGCTGAACCATGGAAATTGAGGCCTGACCGGTTTCGGTTACTATGGCAACCGCCTGGTCATACTTTTCATCATACTCCACTGCCTCCCCGCCTTCCGCGCCCGGCTCTTCCTCCACCACCCGCAACACCGACTCATCGTATTCAGCTGAACCCTGTTCTTTTAAAAACGCAATAATCCGTTCGGTTTCCTCTTCGGTAATAAAGGCGCCATGAATGCGCTGCAGTTTGGCTGCTCCCGGCGGCAGAAAGAGCATGTCACCCAACCCCAGCAGATTTTCTGCTCCGGAACCGTCTAAAATGGTCCGTGAATCCACCTTGGAGGCAACTTTAAACGAAATCCTGGTGGGAAAGTTAGCCTTGATTAACCCGGTAAGCACGTCAACAGAGGGACGCTGGGTTGCCAGCATGATATGCATACCTGCTGCCCGCGCCATCTGGGCCAGGCGGGCAATGGATGTTTCCACGTCTTTGGAGGCCACCATCATCAAGTCGGCCAGCTCATCAACAATGATCACGATATAGGGCAATTTTTCTTCGGCAACCTCGTTATATGAAGCAAAGGACTTGACCCGCATCTCCTCCAGCAGACGGTAGCGCCGCTCCATCTCGCGCACCGCCCAGATCAGGGCTCGGCTTGCCATCTTGGGTTCCACGACCACGGGATGCAGCAGATGAGGGATACCCTCATACACAGACAGTTCAATCCGTTTGGGATCAATCAGCAACAGACGAACCTCATCCGGCGTTGCCTTGAACAAAATGGAGGAGATAAATGCATTAATGGCAACCGATTTACCGGCACCGGTAGCCCCGGCAATAAGCAGGTGCGGCATACGGGCAAGATCCGCCACCACCGACCTGCCGATAACATCAAAGCCAAGGGCCAGTGTAAGGTATGAGGCAGATTCGCGGTAAGCATCACCCATCAGGATATCACGCAGGAACACGGTCCTGCGTACAGGATTGGGTATCTCAATACCGATGGCGGCTTTGCCCGGAATAGAGCCGACAATCCGTACCCGGTCCACCTTGAGGATCATGGCCAGGTCATCGGCCAGGGACACGATCTTGTTGATTTTGACCCCGGCGGAAGGGGCAAATTCGTAGGTGGTTACCACCGGTCCCGGAGATACCCCTACCACGGTTCCTTTGACGCTAAAGTCTTGAAGTTTGGCCACCAGGATCTCGCTTACCTTGTAATAATGTTTCCGGTCCACCTCAACGTCGCCCTGACTATTTCGTTCAAGCAGACTGATGGGTGGCAGCTGGTAATTACCGCTCTTAAGGGGTTTTAAGGAAAATTCCGATTCATCAGGCTCCGGCACAAGTTCCCTGCGGACCGGTTCGTGAACAGCGGGTACTCCCTGTACAGGTTCAGTGTTCTGCAACAACTCAGATTTTATATCAGGCAGTGTAACCGCAGGTTCCGTTGTCGGACGGATTTTTTTTGCGGCCCTGGATCGTAGTTTCGGTTTCTTTGCCAGCGCATTTTTCAACAGCAGTCCGATTTGATTCCAGAGCCAGCCGGCAAAAGCAAAGGGTGAAAAACGTACTGCAGCCATGAGCGAGAAGATCAGCAACAGAACAAGCAGCAGTGCGGAGCCGACTGATCCCACCACACTCTCCAGCAATCCCCTTACCAGGTTACCTAAATAGCCTCCTGGGGTAATAAACTCTGGAGGAAAAATCAGCTGTTGAGTTGTTGCCAGCAGACCAGAGGCAGCAAGGAGAATACCGGTTATCCCGGCAATTATAGAGGGCAGCCGGTTAATATGAGTGTGAGGAAGAAAAGCGGCTGCAGCAAGATAAAAAAACACCAGAATAGGAAAAAATGAGGTAATCCCGAGAAATGAAAACAGGTAATGAGCCACATAATGACCAAAGCCGCCGCACCAGTTGGCACCAGGATCCTGCAGGGCAGGAGGATCGGCCAGCAGGGGAAGTCCATAACTGACCAGGCAGAGCAGAAAAAAAATACCGCAAAACAGAGAGATAATAGCTGCTATCTCCTGGCGGAACATAAATTCATTTTTCTTTGCCTGGGCCATGTAACCTTATACTTTTAGTGACCGTATTTCGAGTTGAGAGGCAATAAGCCATAGACTCAAGGGTGCATAAATACGGATTCGTGACTTTTTGGTATGGTTATGTACACTACTTTAAAGCAAAAATCAAAACGAGGACAAAGGGCAACGCCCCACAGACAATCGGGACGAGCTGATAATCATCATGCATGTGGTATTTGGTGTGTCCATCCTGATAGGGTTGTGGGCACTGATCAGTCTGATCAGCGCGCTTATACAAAGTGGCGGGCCGCTAAACCTGATCAAGGGATGGCTGCGGGCTGTAAGGGGAGAATAGAGAAGGAGAAGAAGGGCAAAATCTATTTTGAGTCTTTCTGTTGCATACCATCCAGAATGCCGTTGATAAAACCCACTGAATCCGGTTCAGCATACCGTTTGGCGATTTCCAGTGCCTCATTGATGGCAACAGTGGCCGGAACATCGTCGGTATGCCGCATTTCAAAGGCAGCAATACGCAGGATATTTCGATCAACCAGGGCCATGCGCTCCACCCGCCAGTTATGGGAACGGCTGGAGATCAGGTGGTCAATATCTTCCTGGTGTTCACAGATACCAAGGATCAATTGACGTGCATAGGCAAGTGATTTTCTGCCGGTTTCAAAACAGTTACAGAACTCATCAAACTCTGCCAGCAAGGCAGCCGGTTCGCAGGAGCGATCCTGAAAATCATGACCAAAAAGAAACTGCAGGGTAATTTCCCGGGATTTTCGTCGCAGACCCATATCAGAAGACAGAAGACAGAAGCCAGAGGACAGAATGAAAAAACAT
>JAUWLT010000044.1 GCA_030613515.1 Desulfobulbaceae bacterium | reverse complement strand
CCAATGATCTTTTCTTCACCTTTCCCTGGTATGATAGAGTATTATTGTATGTATCGAACATTTGCATGTTTAACCCTGTTGTCTGTTTCACGTACAGACTTGGGGATAATCATATCACAATAGTGTTTAATAACCAGTAATTGCTTGCCATTTATCAGATAACATACAAATTTATGGAGAATTTATCATGAATGGAGCAGAACTTATGGTCCACTGCCTGGAAAACGAAGGCGTTGAATACATTTTCGGTATCCCGGGTGAAGAAAACCTTGCCCTTCTTGAGGCAATGCGAACATCTTCCATCAAGCTTATCCTGACCAGGCATGAACAGGCGGCAGGCTTCATGGCAGCCACCTACGGCCGCCTGACCGGAAGGCCCGGGGTCTGCCTGGCCACCCTCGGCCCGGGTGCGACCAACTTTGTTACCAGCGTGTCATACGCCCTGCTCGGCGGCATGCCGTCCCTGTTCATCACCGGCCAGAAACCGATAAAAAAATCTAAACAGGGCCGGTTCCAGATCATTGATGTTGTCGGCATGATGGAACCCATCACCAAGATGACCAAACAGATTGTTGGGGCGGACTCCATCTCGGCCCTGGTCAGGGAAGCATTTCGCACAGCGATTCAGGAAAAACCCGGTCCGGTTCACCTGGAACTGCCCGAAGACATTGCTGCAGAAGAAACCGACACTGCTCCTTTTCCGGTCACCAGTATCCAGCCTCCTCTTGCCCCCGGCAGCGCACTGGAGGAAGTAGCAGCCATTATCGCTCAGGCTAAAAACCCGCTCCTGCTCATTGCAGCGGCAGCAAATCGTCGTCAGACCTGTGGTGCGCTGGGCAACTTCATCGAGCACACCGGCATCTATTTTTTCTCTACCCAGATGGGCAAGGGAGTGGTCAGCGAATACCACCAACACTCCCTTGGCACAGCCGCCCTGTCAGACTTCGATTACCTGCATTGTGCCATTGACAAGGCGGATGTTATTATCAACGTAGGCCACGACGTGGTAGAAAAACCACCTTTTTTCATGAACCGGGACGGTGTCAAGGTTATTCATATAAACTATTTCAGCGCTGCCTTTGATGAGGTGTACTTTCCTCAGCATGAAATTATCGGCGACATCTCCGACTCCATGAACCGACTGGCGACCCTCATCAAACCCGACTCCCTTGGGGGTGATGGCTATTTTCGCATCCAGCGACAGGGAATAGAGAACAATCTCTATCACCGCAAGCCGCCCCGTGCCTTTCCTTACACACCACAGCAACTCACCGGAGTTGTCCGGGATGTCATGCCCGAAGACTCGACCCTCTGCCTGGACAACGGCATGTATAAAATATGGTTTGCCCGCAACTACAGAGCGACCAGTTCCCATTCAGTGCTGCTTGACAATGCCCTGGCAACCATGGGAGCCGGACTGCCGGTTGCCATTGCTGCCAAGATGCTCTTTCCCCGGAAAAAAGTGGTTGCTATCTGCGGGGACGGCGGTTTTATGATGAACTCCCAGGAACTGGAAACAGCCATCCGTCTCAAGCTTGACCTCACAATCCTGCTGCTGCGCGATGATGGTCTGGGCATGATCAAGTGGAAGCAGGCAGGTATGGGATTGCCGGATTTCGGCCTTAACTTCGGCAATCCCGACTTTGTCAAATATGCTGAGAGTTATGGTGCCGATGGCTACCGGGTAGCCGAACAGGGAAAGCTCTCTGTTGTCCTTGAACATTGTTTGCAAACTCCCGGAGTCCACCTCATAGAACTGCCGGTGGATTATGCTGAAAATGAATCGGTGCTGATCAGGGAACTCAAGGGCAAAACCTGCCTCATCCGCTGAGGAAACACTATCCGGCTACCGTAAACTGTAGGGCACCTTGAATAATTAGATTTTTCGTTCAATGTCAGGTAAGCGCAGACTCCGAGGAACAGGAAAATTAAAAAGCGCAGCAAATTGGTCATATGTGAGCATTTTTAATTTTACTGTGACACAGAGATCGTCGAACGATCATGTCGTCCCACTGGGCGAAAAAGCAATTATTCAAGGTGGCCTGTGTCTACTGTCAACTCTTTCCTGGAGAAACAGATGCCAAACCATGCCTGTGACATCCTGTCCACCGATAGGCCGGCTTCCTGTACTCTGGTCATCTTTGGCGGTTCCGGTGATCTTACCCGGAGAAAACTCATCCCTGCCCTCTACTCCCTGTACCGGCAGAACAGGCTGCCTGAACCTTTTGTGATCGTGGGTTGCAGCCGCACTATAATGACGGATAACCAGTACCGTGACAAACTTAAGGCAGGCTATGAAAACATCGGACTGGATCTTTCCGACTGGGATGCTTTTTCTTCCCTGTTGAACTATTATCCCCTCACCTATGACCTGGAAAGTTTTTCCGGTCTCAGAGAATATCTGGTTCACCTTGATCAGGTGAACCATTGCCGGGGAAACCGCATTTTTGATCTTGCCGTTCCCCCTTCCCTGTACCCGATTATTGCCGACCTGCTGGGCCGGACAAGTCTTTCAGAACAACGAAACCGCAATAACGGCTGGACCCGAATCGTGGTTGAAAAACCTTTTGGTCGTGACCTGGAAAGTGCCCTGGCGCTTGACCGAATCCTCCACGCCTCCTTCAAGGAAGAACAGATTTTTCGCATTGACCATTATCTGGCCAAGGAAACGGTTCAGAATATGCTCATCTTTCGCTTTGCCAACTCCATTTTTGAACCGATCTGGAACCGGCATCATATAGAGTATGTGGGTATTATAGCTGCCGAATCCATGGGCGTGGGCAGCAGAGCCGGGTATTATGAACAAGCCGGCGTACTGCGGGATATGTTTCAGAATCACATGATGCAGCTGCTTGTATTAACAGCCATGGAACCGCCCTGTCGCCTGGAAGCCGGTTCCGTGCAGGATGAAAAAATCAAGGTCATCAGGTCGCTACGCGATTTTCATCCAGACCAGGGAAGCCGGATCTGCCTGGGTCAATATGGACCCGGGACCATTGACGGCGTTGATGTTACCGGGTACCGGCAGGAACCAGGTGTTGATCAACACTCACTCGTCCCCACCTTTGCACTCATGGAACTCTACGTTGACAACTGGCGCTGGCAGGATGTTCCTTTTTTTCTTGTTTCCGGAAAAAGATTGCCCCGAAAAAAAACCCAGATAATTATCCAGTTCAAGGAAGTTCCCCATCGATTATTCAAGGATGTGCTGGGGGAGACTATTGGTGCAAACCGACTCATCATAGAGATTTTTCCGGAAGAGGCGATTCGCCTGACCTTTCAGACAAAAAACCCCGGTGCCTCAATCTGTCTTCGGTCTATGACCATGGATTTCACCTATAACGAACACTACCAGGGAGAGCCCCTCGAGGCTTATGCCCGTGTTCTGTTGGACTGCATGAACGGTGATCATATGCTCTTCTGGCGCCAGGATGGCATTGAGCTCTCCTGGTCCGTTCTCACGCCCATCCTTCAGGAATGTGAACAGTGCTGTAACCGTGACCAGCAACTGCACATCTACCCGGCCGGCAGCTGGGGTCCGGAAGCAGCGGACAGCAGATTCCAAAAACTGATTCATACTCCCTGAACCGTACATGCCCGTCTTTCAACTGACCAATGACATTATCTTTCCCGCACCTGACTTTGCCGAGCCTGACGGGCTGCTGGCAATCGGTGGAGATCTTTCCGCACCTCGCCTGATCACCGCCTACCGGCAGGGAATATTTCCCTGGTATTCTGAGGGAGACCCCATCCTCTGGTGGTCTCCTGCCCCGAGACTGGTGCTCTTGCCGGAACAGTTTCACCTGCCCAGACGACTTGCCCGCACGATTCGAAAACAGATTTTCCAGGTGTCGGCAGACACTGCATTTGCAGAGGTCATCTCATCCTGCGGTTCCCTGCGCAAAGAGTCCGGAGAAGGAACCTGGATTACCGAGGAAATGAAAAATGCCTATATCCATCTGTTTGAGCTGGGTTTTGCCCACTCCGTGGAATGCTGGTTTGAAGGACAACTTGCAGGTGGACTGTACGGTGTCTGCCTGGACCGGGTCTTTTTCGGCGAGTCCATGTTCAGCCGAAAAACCGATGCATCAAAAATTGGACTGGCAACACTGGTCCGATATGCCCGGGAGATCGGCATCAGGGCCATTGACTGCCAGATGAGCACAGCTCACCTGCTGCGTTTCGGAAGCCGGGAAATTGAACGTGAAGAATTTCAGGAAATTCTGGAACGATTTATCCAGACCATTGTACCGCAAAAAAAATGGCGCCTGCGTTGAATCAACAAGGAGGGGAGTTGATTCTGCAGGCGCCTGCCAGGAAGGAACCGTTTTTTCCGATTTCTTCACTTCTATTATATGTACCACAACGTGATAGTCAAGGGGATGTAACAACAATCCTTAGAAAATTATAAAGCCGTGGTAAAACAGAGCGTTGAGAAAAAGAAAAATTACTGCTCAAAATCGAACTCGTAAACGAAAGAGGAGCGGTCAAGATGCTTGATGATTTTTTTCAGCCCGTGCAGGTTGGCCACGCTGAAATCTATCTCCCAGGCAGGGGTAGGTGTGGGCTTTCCACTAAGGAGCAGCACATCGGTTACCTTCATCTCTTCCGGGGCAACTGAAAGCAGCATGAACAGGCGGTGCCTGGAGGCAGCCATGATGATAACCTTCTGGGGTTTAGTCACCCGCGTATCTCGATTCTTCCAGCGGACCTCAATGGCATCTTCACGCTGGAAGTTCAGCTTTTGCAACCGGGAACAATCTTTACGGTGCAGGGAGATGCCTCGTTCACTGAGCAAGCCGATCAACCCTTTAGCAAGAGGGCTGGGTTTGCAGCAGGCCGAAGACTTCACCACCACGGGATCAACAGTGATAAGCTCGATACGGTTAAAGACACCGGTTGGCAGCTGCAGGGTCTCCTTACCCGCATACAGGCCATTGCGGATCTCATAAATCAACTCCCGCATGCGAACCTGACCCTGACCCACCTTTTGAAACAGTTCCTCCAAGGACTCTATATCAAAATAGGCCAGAATATCCTTCATGCCCTGCTTCAGGGTCAGATCAAAGGGCAGTCCGTATCGTCGCATCTCCTGTTGCAGCACTGACCGACCCGTCTCCCCGGAAACCGCCTTGCGTCGCGTGCGGAAAGCCTTAGCCAGCTCGGAACGGGCTCGAGGCGTCTGGCAGAGCTCCTGAATATCCGGATCAAAGCGGACAGGAGTATCCTGGCGCAGAATCTTGATTACATCACCGTCTTTAAGCCTGTCCGTGAGATCAATCCGACGATTACCTGTCATGGCGCCTAAGCAACTGTGGCCAATGGCGGTATGTACCCGAAAGGCAAAATCAAGGACAATGGAGTTTACAGGCAGGCAGATGAGATCACCCTGGGGAGTATAAGTGTAAATCTCTTTGCGGCCACCTGCTGCAATCATTTCCCGGTAGGAAACCGTATCATCACTGCCCAGGATATCAAACATCTCCTGGATCCCTCGCACATACCTTCCCTGACTCTTACCGGCGGAGGTCCAGTCCCGAACCAGGCCGCGCTCCGCCCTGTCCGCCATCTCTTCAGTACGGATTTTAAACAAGTTCTTGCGGCCTTCAATATTTGCTCGCGCATGCAATCCCTGATAGCCGGTCGGCTTAGGATTGGCTATAAAATCACGGATAGTGCGCGGAATAGGAGGATAGATCCGGTTTAAAGCACCCAGGGCCCGGTAGCAGTTGCTGCGGCTGTCCACCTTGATAAGAATTTCCTGCGGCCTCTCAAGTTTTTTTATCAAAATTCGGTTTTTCACATCATAATAGCCCCACAACCCCTTGGTGCGGAGGGAAACGTCAGCTGTAATCCCCTCCTCAACCATAGCCTTCTGCACCTGTTCGACAATCCTGAGCATTTCAGGATTGTCGCGCAACCGGTTAATATGCAGCTGCAGTTTATTCCCCTGTTTAGGGAACTTATAGGCCAGGGCCAGGGTGTACAGTTCGCGTTTTATGGCGAACAGGCCAAGGATGGTGGCCAGGGGAGCATAAATATCCAGGGTTTCATCGGCGATCTTCTGCCGCTTATGGCGCGGCATGGATGCAAGGGTGCGCAAATTATGCAGCCGGTCGGCGAGTTTAACAATCATGACCTCGGGTTTTGCTGCCGCACCGGTAAAGATCTTGCGATGAACAAGTTTTTTAAAGGTCTGCTTGTCTCCGGTATAATGGGTGAGCTTGGTACACCCCTCAACAATGGCCTCCACATTAGCACCAAACTTTTTACGAATCACCAAGGTTGTCACAGATTCCACATCCTCTACAGTATCATGGAGCAGGGCGGCAGCCAGAATCTCGGCATTATGGACATCCAGTTCTTCGGCAAGGATGCGGGCCACACTACAGGGGTGCATGATATAGGGATCACCGGAACGGCGCCACTGGTCACCATGTGCTTCAAGGGCAAAATCAAGGGCATTCCAGAACACACGGGTTTCCGGGCCATCGCCGATAAAACCTTTCATCTGCCGGCGATACTTTTCAAGGTCAAACTTTCTATACTGCATGTACCCTGTTCCCTGTCCCCGGTTACCCTTTGCTTTTTATTTGGTTGTAGTTGGTGTAGACTATCTATATGCATTTCCCCGGATCTGTAAACTATTCAGGGAAAATGAACATTCAAAACAGATAATACTATCCATTCACTGTAGCAGATAAGGAAACAGTGGACAAAGAAAATCCGTCCCACTCCTCTTTATAAAGCCATAACCGAAAGGTACAGGATTACAATGGCGAGAAAAAAAATCTCTCGAAAACGTCGTCAGGACCAGAAAACACGTAAGCCCAGGGGAAGACAACAGAGTCCTTCAGTTCTGTTAAGCGACAGGCTGCTTGCTTTTCTCAGCAGCCAAAAGGAACCTGTTTCCCTGGTAACAATTATGAAAACCCTTGGACTGGCCAAACACGAGCGCAAAGTCATACAAGAGCTCCTGGCCGGACTGGAGAAATCGGGCAAACTGAGCCGGAAAAAGAAACACTGGCTGCTCACAGACAAAGCCGACCTGGTCAAGGCGCAGCTGTCATTGACCGCCAGGGGATTTGGCTTTGCAGTCCTTGAAGGCAATATCGCCAAAAAACAGAAGGACATCTATATTGCAGCTTCGGCTATGAACGGGGCCAGCCACGGTGACACGGTACTGGTACGAGTGGACAGCGGCTCACGCGGCCGCCCGGAAGGACGCGTTGTTCAGGTGCTGAAACGAGGTTTTACCCGCCTGTGCGGAATCTACGCCCGTGGCGGCAAGACAGGCTACATAACCCCGGATAACGACAAGATGCCCTTTACCGTCCACATCCGGCGCGGCAACTGCATGAACGCGGAAAACGGTCTTGCGGTACTGGTGGAAATTATCGACTACGGCACCAGTCATCGGGTGCCCGAGGGTAAGGTAGTGGAAGTCCTGGGATCGCCTGACTCACCATTGGTCCAGATCAGGATGGCCATAGAACAGTTTGACCTGCCGCGTTTTTTCCCGACACAAGTCGAACAGGCGGCAGCCGATCTTGTGGAGCTTACTGACTGCAGTGACGACAGAAAAGATCTTCGTTATGTCCGGCACGTCACCATTGACGGGGCTACGGCCAAGGACTTTGATGATGCCATTGCCGTCCAGAAAACAAAAAAAGGATTCCGGCTCTTTGTTTCCATTGCCGACGTCAGCCACTATGTGCAGCCGGGATCCATTATTGATATCGAGGCCTACGCACGCGGCACCAGCGTGTACCTGCCCGACCTGGTCCTGCCCATGCTGCCGGAACGGCTCTCCAATAACCTCTGCTCACTGATCCCGGACCAGGACCGCCCCGCCTTTACGGCCATCCTTGAATTTGATCGCAATGGAAAGCGAACAGGCGCACGATTTACCAGAAGCCTGATTCGCAGCCACCAGCGCTTTACCTACGACACGGTCAACAGTATTCTCTATCTGCAGGAAAAAAATGCGCGCCGAAAATATAAAACCCTGCTGCCCATGCTGGAAAAGGCGAAAACCCTGGAAGCACTGCTGGAAAAACAACGAACAGCACGCGGTGCCCTGGGATTCACCATTCCCGAAGCATTGATCACCATGGATGGTGATACCATAAACTCCATTGGCAGAAGCGAGCGTAACCAGGCGCACCTGCTCATAGAGGAGTTCATGCTTGCAGCTAATGAGGCCGTGGCCGAAACTCTTGATCGAGCGGGCCAACAGGTTCTGTTTCGTGTCCATGAAAAACCGGATCCGGCCAAGGTGGAGGGGTTCACCGAAGCGGCCCAGTCACTGGGCCTGCAGCTGCCCAAGACCGAGATCTCTCCCTCCTGGTTTGCCCGAGTCCTTGCCGAGGCACACAAGTCACCGGCAGAATACGTTGTCAACAACCTGTTGCTGCGCACCATGCAGCGGGCCAGGTACACACCGGAAAACCTTGGTCACTTCGGCCTGGCTGCCGGCTATTATCTCCATTTTACATCTCCAATTCGTCGCTACCCGGACCTTGTCGTTCATCGGGTGTTGCAAAACTTCCTGGTGGGCAAAAAAAGTAGGGACCTTAAAAAAATCCTGTCCGGCACGACAACCCTGGATGAAGCAGGCCTATTTCTTTCCAACCGGGAACGAGTTGCCGTGGATGTGGAACGTAACGTGCAGTCCAGACTGTCAGCCCTGTTTCTGCGTGAGCGTGTGACGGAACATTTTGATGCAATTATTTCAGGAGTCACCTCTTTTGGTCTTTTTGTTGAACTGCTGGAGTACTTTATCAGCGGCGCCGTACCGATCAGAGAGATGGATGATGATTACTACATCTTTGATAGCCGGGGCCATAAACTGGTCGGTGAACGGACGGCTAAATCCTATCAACTGGGCGGCCTGATCGGGGTACAGCTTGACCATGTTGACATGATCACTAAAAGGATTACTTTTTCCATTGTTAATGGAGGTACTGAGAATTCGCCTGATACGAGTCAAAAAATCAAAAGATACCACTCAAAAAGACGAAAAAGATAGTTCGACTGAGGGATTGGATACTGTTCTTTTCTTGACGAAACCAGTTAATTTAAATAGTGTCTTGTCTGTCATAAATGATTCGCATGATCTGATTTTTGTAACTATTCAGGAGCACCTCATCTCTGCACGGTCAGGCTGACTCACATAGGTGTTACTATAGTGAGCAAGCCTGCCTGTACAGATATGGCCCACTCCTGAACAATTACAGTCCGGTGGTATTACCAACTTTTCGCATCCACTTGAATAATTACTGATTTGTTATATAGAGGTGTACTATGGAAGAAACAAGCTGGTTTTCGTCAATCCTGGGTAACCCATTTTTTCGCGGCCTGCTCATCGGCCTGCTCGTTGCCGTTATTCTCTGGGTTCGCTCCCTGTTCAAGATCCGGCAACTCAGTGCTGAGATCAAGAAACTGCGTGAACACATGCACACCAAGTTTGAAATCGAATCTGCAGAAAATGAACATCGCAAAGCGAATATAGAAAAACTGAAGCAGGAGCGGGACAACCTGCGCAACATGCTCCAAGTTTTAAATCAAAAACCCGGCAAGCTGGAAATCCGCCAGGCCCAGATCTACCAGAAGGCTGTAGAGATCATGTTTGAAAAATCACCCGGCTTTGCCCCGGCCTGGCAGATCACCTTAAAAGAAGCGGAACGGGAGATGCGCAGTGCAGAGAAAGGTATCCTCCCCTTTATCAAGCGCATGACCAGTTCCACCGGCACCAGCACGTCTGAACAGGAAAAACCCCACAAGAAGACCCTGGAACTCGAAGACCCTGTCAACAACTGACTGCTTATCATACAGAGATTTTCGTTAGCGATGGTATCCCGTTAAGGATACCATCGCTTCGATCTTCCTCACGACTCCCCACCCCCCCATGCCTTCAGAACAGCAGCCGATCACCACTCTGCCCGGCAGCGGAATTATCCTGGTCAATCCCAAATACCCGGAAAATATAGGTGCGTCTGCACGTATTGCCTGCAACTTCGGTATTGAACAACTGATTGTTGTTGCCAAGGAACAGCCGGACCGGGAACGAATGCTCAAGATGGCCACCCACAAGGCCGCCGACCTGATTCATAACCTGCAGATTTTTGACAACACCCCGGCTGCTGCAGAACCGTATCATTTTATAGTGGGAACAACGGCCAGGCAGGGAAAACATCGCGTGCTGGAGCAGACCCCGCATGAGGTTATGACGGAACTGATCCCGCTGGTATCAGGCAGCCGGGTGGCCCTGATGTTTGGACCGGAGAACAGCGGCCTGACCAACGAAGACCTTGATCTCTGCCAGTTTACCTCCACCATTCCCACTGCCGACTTTTCATCACTCAACCTGGCCCAGGCCGTGGCCATCCACTGCTACGAACTGTCCATGGCCCTGCACAATGTCACATCCACAGTCAACGAGTCGGATTTTGCCAACTCCTATGATCTGGAGGGCATGTATGAACACATTGAACAGGTCCTTACCAAAACAACCTTTATCCGCCACACCAACAAGACCTACTGGATGCGCAATATCCGCCAGTTCCTGAGCCGGACCAGAATTAAGAAAAAAGAGGCCAGCCTGATCCGGGGTGCGTGCAGAAAATTTCTCTGGTTTGATGAGCAGTATAAAAACAGGATTGAGGAGAACGAGACGAATAAAGACGAGCAAACTGGTCCATGAAACAGCTTTTTCTCCCACTTGGCCTGCTACTGGCCATTTTGTTCTCCCTGCTCCTGCCAGCCGGCGGCATCCTTCTCTCGAAAAACAGCGGCATAAACATTCTGATTTTTATCATCTTTCTGGTCAGCGGCTACCAGACAGGAGCACGAGGACTGCCCCTGGACAAGCGGCTTTTCCACATCTTCCTGGCCGCAGCCGCCATTTCCCTGATCCTTGCCCCGCTACTCGGTCTCCTGATGACCAAGCTGATCAACTTCCCCCACTCCCTGGCCATGGGATTAATCATCATCTCTGCAGTACCGCCTACCATTTCCTCAGGCATCGTCATCACCGAGGTAAGCCGGGGGAATGCAGTGCTGGCCCTGTTCATCACCATCTCCCTCAACCTGCTGGGCATTTTTACCATGCCCTTTATGCTCGATCTCTGTCTCAAGGCAGCAGGCCCTGTGGATATCGATCAGATTGGGCTGCTTGTAAAGATGCTCTTTTTTGTTCTCCTGCCCTTTGCTATCGGCAAACTGACCCGAAGTGTAAGTGGAAAGAGCAGGGTCTCACCAAACTGGAGCTATGTTAACTCAGGCTGTGTTATTCTGGTGGTCTATGGTTCTCTTGCTGTTTCCAAAAACGAGTTTTCCGGATTGGGAGTTGGCGAATACGCCATGATACTGGCCGGTGTTTCTCTGCTCCATCTGCTGCTGCTGACCATCAATGCTCAAGCCGGGAAAATGCTGTGTCTCAGGCCGGCTGAACACAAAGCCCTGGTCTTTGTTGCCTCCCAGAAAACCCTGGCCATCGGCCTGGCCGTGCTGGCCAACATCAAATACGACACCGGCAGCGCTATCATCGTTTGCCTCATGTTCCACTTCTTCCAGCTCTTTGCAGACTCCTTGCTGGCCTCATACCTGCAGAAAAAAATGTAGTTACAGGTAACGAATTTCCCCTGAATACTCGGTAATTATACTCCCGTCCTGAAGCTCCATAATGAGTCCGCCGCAGGGATCAAAGCCGGTTACAACGGCCCGATAGAGAGCCATTTGCTGAACATCAAAACCATACTCTACCCGGCGCCCCAGGGTATTGTTGAGTTGCTGCCATCCTGTCAGCAGATGGGAGGCTCTTCCCTGTTCGCAGCTCTGTTGATCCCGCAAGGCAAGTTCCTCATCATAGTGCAACAGGCCAAGGCTCCAAGTCAGTTCGGCCAGCAGTCTGCCTGTGACCTCTGCCGGATCAACCTCGCGTGCCAGTGCCCCGGCCATACTGCCGGCACTTCCCTGTAACGTATCCGGGAAGGTTTGATTATTAGCGTTCAGGCCGATTCCGAGCAGGTGATAGCAATCTCCATCAGGCCGAAACACGGTCTTGCAGAGGATACCGGCAATCTTCTTCCCATCCACCAGCACATCGTTTACCCATTTCAACCGGGCATCAAGCTGGTAACTCCTGATAGTCCGACAACAGGCCAATCCTACGGCAAAGGGCAACAGCCGGCTGAACTCAGGCAGCAGGATGTCGGGCCAGGCCATGGCCATCCATACGCCCCCTGCAGGCGCATGCCAGCTTCGCTTGAAACGACCACTGGAACGAGTCAGAGTATCGGCCAGCACAACTGTGCCGCCGGCAAGAACTTCTCCCCTGCTCTCTGCCTCGGTCATCAGTTGCTGCAATCGGTCCATACAGCGATCAAGGCGAGAATGGTGCTCAATAACAGCGCCGACCGGTGCACCATAGCGGAGAATTTTCTCTACTGTTTGCTCAGGGAAAGTCAGTGAATCGAGTTCTGAAAAATATTGCCGCCTGTGCAGGCGAACTCGTTGCAGGAAACTAGTAGTTTTTGACAATGGAAATTGTGTTGCGGAGTCTTAATGTGTAGGAGCCCAGTCCCCTGGGCGATTGTTGACTCCCAAACACCGTTTTATCGCCCGGAGGACCGGGCTCCTACAGAACAAAAATACCAATTTCAACAGCCATGAACTTCAATACAAAACTGAAAGGCCCGGGACTACTCCCACTCAGCCTTAACCCTGGTAATGACCTTCTGAACCAGGGGCAGTTTCTCTTCGGCACAGACACCAATCAGGGGAACACCCTGATCAACGCTGTCACCGGGCTTAAAGTACACGGAGTGGATAATACCCGGCTCACCGGTATAAAAGACCGGAGTGTCGCGCTTCATCAGGGACATGGTGATAATCTCGTCACCGGGCTGGATAAAAACCGAGCGGGCTCCTTTCAAGTCGATCCGGGACTGGACGTCCATGGCAAAATAATAACGGGCCCGCTCAGGAGCCTCAAACAGGAACAATACTTCCTGCAAAATTGCCTCAATAATCTCTTTTTTCTTGAGCGGGTGTCTGATGGTAAGCAGTTTCTCACCAGCCTCCACAAACCGGCCATCCAACTCGTGGCGGATGGAGGCAACCGTACCGTTAGTCTGCGAGGTTACCACCTTGGGATTGCGCTCCCGGTTGATCTCGTACAGCGGGGTGCCCGGCAGGTGCTTCCACTCACCGGACGGTGCCTCTACTTCGCTGTTTTCTTCAACCAGGAAACGGACCTTTCCCGTGTGGATGGCAAACATATCCACATAATCATAAGGATCAGACCGATAGCGGCTGATGATCTCGTCAAAATGAATTTCCTGGGACGACATATCAATTAAAAAAACGGTCCCTGTTTAATGATGGCCCTGGTCAGCAGCCCCGTGGCCATCGGCGGGAGCAGCCTCACCGTGCCCGACGGTCCCATGTCCGCCTTCAACCCGGTGCAGTTCAAAAAATGGTGCCCGGGCAACTTGAAAGTCAATGATCCGGCACTGTATTTTCTGGGAACCGGTATGGACATAACGCCTGGCGGCCGAGGAATGTCGCATATTTTTACCGGCAGGGATTCTACCGCTGAGCAGCCATTGTTCCCGGTCAAGATATTTACCAGCGCCGTCGAAAAATTCACACAGAACATCTATATTCTTGATCTCTTTGTCGGATAAATTGCTGACAGTGAATTCACCCATAACCACATGCTCTGCACCTTTGGCCAATTTAAAATCGGCAAGAGTAACCTTGTCCATGAGTGGAGCAGCGTCCGACGACGGCTCAGGATCAGTTACCTGCATTCCTTTGGATGTTAGATCAATATTAGCCAGCACGACACTTGCGACACCGCCGATAAAAACGCACAGGATAACGTTTGCCCAAAATTTTTTCCCCATGGTCTCCTCCTCTTTTTGAACTATGACCGAAATATTCTCCTTTAATGAAGGATTTATACTTTCAGTTTGACAAGATAGCAAGGCTATTTTACAGATGTACCACAGCGTATTTTTACTAAGGGACTGTGCAAAAATAACTGTAACATCTTGCTTGCCTTTTTGACCATTTTCTGTGTTGCTAAAAGAATCACATAGCGCTGCTATGCAACTCTTTTAGCAACACAAAAAATGAAGAAAAATTCGACGCAATATTATTACACTTATTTCCTTACAGACCCTAAAACCAGGAACCGGAAATGACCAGTGACGGCTTGTACAGCAGCGGCAGGGTAGATGAAGACTTTTCCTTTAACGAGCTTGTTGCCGAAGTTTTTGACGATATGCTTGACCGATCCGTTCCCTTTTACCGGACCGTGATCAAAACAACCGCTGATATGATTCGTCGTCTGGCAGCTCCTGGGTGCTGCGTTTTTGACTTGGGATGTTCCACAGGTTCCACCCTGTTGGAACTTGCCCGCCTGTTGCCGGACATGGATCTTCATTTTGTCGGCATAGACAATGCCCCGGCCATGATCGACAAGGCAAGACGCAAGACGGAGATGTATTCAAAGGGTTCTCTAATTGAATTTCGCAACCAGGATATCACCAGCGCAGATCTGCATGGGGCAGACATTATCATCTGTAACTACACCATGCAGTTTATCCGCCCGATACTCAGGCCAAAATATGTCGCCAGGCTGTACGAGAGTCTGCCTGCAGGCGGGATACTGCTTGTCAGCGAAAAGGTCATCAGTCAGCACAGCCGTCTGAATCGAAAATTTATCGACATCTACCATGACTTCAAACGCATCCAGGGATATTCTGAACTTGAGATAGCAGCCAAGCGTGAAGCCCTGGAAAATGTACTCATTCCCTTCTCCGTCCAGGAAAATATTGATCTGCTGGCAAAGAGCGGTTTTGACCCTGTTGAAACTTTTTTCCAATGGATCAACTTTGTTTCCTTTGTGGCTCTGAAGGAAAAATAAATGATCGTAAGCAATCAGGGGGGCTGCACCTTCGCACGGTCACGACTGTCCACATAGATAGGCTATAGCGGCCAGCCGCGCCCGAAGTCTGCGTTTATCTGCACGAATCTGCAGCCCCCCTGATCGCTTACAAGTTTTAATTTTATGAAATCAAATTGTTACAAGACCAACGACGGATTATAAATGATCTCCTACCTCGAACTGCTCCCGGGTGCGGATCGGGATGCCGTCCTCAGCCTGCACCAGGAAAAACAGGCCTGGATCAACCAGTCTAAAAAAGGGTTTCTGCGCTACCGGGAACCACTGCAGACAGTACAGCACCTTCGGGCATCAAAACTTGACATTGCAGGTGATATTGTCCGTATCGGCCAAAAATCAGATCTCACCGCGTCGGAACATAAACAGGTACTGCAGCTGATGCGTACCTTCATGCCGTGGCGTAAGGGACCTTTTTCCATTTTTGACATAGAGATTGACGCGGAATGGCAGAGCCAGCGTAAGTGGAATCGGCTGCTGCCCGAGATGCCTGATCTACAGGGCAAGGTTATCGCCGACATCGGCTGCAACAACGGCTATTATATGTTTCGCATGGCAGCTCATCGTCCAAAACTGGTGCTTGGTTTTGAACCCTATGTGCAGCATTATTTCACTTTTTCCGCCTTAAACAGTTTTGCAGGCCTTGA
>JAUWLT010000279.1 GCA_030613515.1 Desulfobulbaceae bacterium | reverse complement strand
GGTTATATGGATTCTGCTGACCTCTCCGGTGAGTGGCCAGGATGATACCATCCGGATTCTCATTGACACCAAAGCGCTCACATTGAAGGTCATGCAGGGTGATCAGGAAAAGGTCACCTTCTCGGATATTGCCATCGGTCGTTATGGAGCGGATATCGACAGACAGAGAGGTGACAACAAAACCCCCCTGGGCCATTTCACTATTGACTGGATAACGGATGAAACCTCCTACCATCGATTTTTCGGTTTCCGATACCCAAGCAGAGAATATGCAGAACGCGCTTTTAAGGCAGGCCATCTGGACAAAAAAACGTGGAACGTGATTCGCCGGGCATTAGCAGCAGGACGCCTTCCCCCCCAGGATACTATTCTTGGCGGCTACCTGGGGATACATGGCATTGGTGGTGGTGACAAAAAAGTCCATGAACAGTACAATTGGACCAATGGCTGCGTTGCCCTGACCAATGAACAGATTGACCGTCTTACGGGCTGGATCAGGGTCGGAACACCGGTTGAAATTCGCTGATCCCACTGTAAGCCGTCACAGGCACCCCATCTTTGCACGGTCACGCTTGCTCGCATAGAGAGGGGCTATAACTATCAAGCGTGCCTGCACAGGTAAGCGCAGACTCCGAACCTGGGGTATCTGTGCCAGCTTACAATGTTGAGCTATGTGAAAACGCATCGTAACAAACCCTGTGAAGGGTTACATCCCACTTTATCATCCTTAAATGGAGAAAAGAATAGCCTGTCTTCTTCTCCTGTAATATACTATTAAAATGTAGTAGCCGAGTGTTGCTGGAAATGGCAACCCATCAGGTTCATAACCCCTATTAAGGAGGATCTTCTATGAGACACATTGTTAAATTGATTGTTCTGTTCATGGCCATTGGCCTTGCAGGCTGCGCCACCACCAAGGATCTGGAAGCAGTCAGGGCTCAGGCCCAGCAGGCGAACACGACAGCCGATGCGGCCCTGAAGACGGCTGAAGAGGCAAAAGCTACTGCTTTGGATGCTAAGACGACAGCTGAAACCACGGAAAGCAAAATTGACCGTATGTTTAAAAAAGCGATGTACAAATAATTTTCCGGATGTTTTGTTGCAGCCCCGCCATTCCCAGGCGGGGCTCTCTCCCTCCAGCAAAGGATTCAGTTCAAAAGAGTATTGTCCAAAACCTTTCATGTCAGCCTGTTAAAACTCAAAGCCATCTGCTACAAAAACCGTGATGGCAACCGGCATACCGCTTTTTTCCTGTAACGCACGTTTTATGGTTTTTATATCCAGTATTGCATCTTTGTTTTCGATTTCCGTGAGTATCATATCAAAGGCCATGCACATCAGATTTTGATTTTTTTCCAGGTCTTCGTCCATCAGAGGATGAACTTCCAGGAAAAGGGTTTTGTCCTGCCAGCCGAGTTTGATCGGCTGGTTCACGATCTGTACCATTGTATGTACTGGTATAATTGGGAAGAGTTCCTCGATATCCTCGGGATACATCCGCACACACCCATGGGTCACCCGCATACCCACCCCATATGGCTTGTTGGTGCTATGGATCAGATAGCCCGGGATGCTTAAACGCAATGCATAACGGCCAAGGGGGTTGTCAGGACCCGGTGGAACCACATCGGGCAGTGGATCACCTTCGGCAGCGGCCTCTCTTTTCAGAGATTCGGGTGGGCGCCAGGATGGGTCCTTGTGCTTTTTTTCAATCCTGGCTTTCCCCAAAGGCGTATTCCAGTCCATCCGGCCGACACTCACCGGATAGGTTGTCACCATGGCTGTTTTCTCCGGGCCGGCTCTGTGGAAATAATAGAGCCGCATCTCCGGCAAATTAAGCACGATTCCCTTACGTTCAACGCGGGGAAGAATAAAGCGGGCAGGCAGAACAACCTTTGTGCCTTGTCCTGGTATCCAGCGGTCGACATCCGGGTTGGCCAGCAGGATCTCATTTTGCCCCATATCGTACCGGCGGGCAATATCCAGCAGGGTATCTTTGGCATGGGCCGAAACAGTTCCTGAATATCCAATCAGGTCAATATCTTTTGGCGGCATGGGGTAAGACACTGCCCACAGAGGGGGGACGTTGACAAGAAGAACAAACAGCAGAATATAGTGCATCTTGCGAAACCTCATAACGCCGGGTAAATAATATAATTTGTCATATTGAAATTTCCTGAAAGTATCATACGGACATCCTCACTGCAGTCCGGTCCGACAGTAGTATACACGGAGTTTATCTTCTTGAAAGTCATCCCTGCAGGATCAGGGTGAATACAGCACCCTGTCCGGGTCTGCTCTCCACTTCAACCGTACCGCCATGGCACTGGGCGATATGTTTGACTATGGCCAGTCCCAGGCCTGTACCGCCGTTTTCCCGGCTGCGGGCCTTGTCGCAGCGATAGAAACGTTCAAAGATCCGATCCAGGTGTTCTGCTCCAATTCCAGGGCCCTGGTCTTCCACAGAGATTCTGACCGTCTTTTTTTCAATCGTATCTACTTGGGGAACCGCACGCAGAATAACTGTTGATCCTTCCGGACTGTAGGTGACTGCATTAGTGAGCAGGTTGATCACGGCTTGTTCCAGCAACGGCGGGGCAGATTTCCTGCCGATCCAGGTCAATGGTGTCCTTTTTGGTATTGTCTTCTATCCGGGAAAGGGTAAGCAGATCATCGATAATGGCATCTAGTCGATTGGTTTGCCGGGAGACGATTTCCAGAAACCTGCGGGCATCTTTTTTGTTATCCAGAGCACCGTCAAGCAGGGTCTCCACGTAGCCCTTGATTGAGGTAATAGGTGTTTTCAGCTCATGGGAGACATTGGCCGCAAAGTCCCGGCGCATGTTTTCCAGTCGATAGATTCGGGTCATATCAGTCATTACGATCAATGCGCCAATGGAGTTGCCTGTTGCATCGAGCAAAGGGGTC
>JAUWLT010000066.1 GCA_030613515.1 Desulfobulbaceae bacterium | reverse complement strand
GTTCATTTATCAATTGGTTTTCATTCATAACTTCCTTTCTTTCTCGTTGACTATTGCGGCTATTTTATTGACATTTGCTCCACATCATCCAACCATACATGGTGGCCAATCCGAGGACATAGACGATGAGGGCATAACGTTCTAAATCACCGGCTGGCCGTGGATAAACCTGCCAACTTGGTGCGTAGCAAAAACTTGGACTAACCTCCAAAGATCGCGCGTGTGAGCCAGTCGGGTGCATTTTTTTGTTAGGCATCTTTTGTAAAATATTTAACGTTTAGTGCTATTTTCACGCAACAAAATCTCTTGTAGCATATTATTAGTAACAGAAGAATAGTCATAAGTTATCTGCGCTGATATAAGAGCATTTGTTTGTAATGTTAGGAGCACTTGAGAGATAGCCGTTACGTCGGCAGAATGTTCCTGCAAAACGAAATTACCGACACCATAATCCACCTGTGCCGGACCTGATGAGTCGAGTGGCGATATCATTTCAGTGACCCTTAAAATAAAATACTTCCCTGCAACATGAATGATATTTGGCCTACGATTCAGTGGAATTTCACTATGATCTGTATAGTATTCAGTCACATGTTTCAATAACGTGTTGCCATCAATGCCGTTGCTTGCGTAAATTACTTTGTATGGCCAATCATCGTAGTAATTTACGTATATTCCATCTGGTAATCTACCTTCAAGAGAATCTGTAGGCGGTATTGTTGACAGGTTTTTTAACGCTTCGAATAGTTGTTTTTTGTCTATCGTAGATTTCACCGACACAACACCAATAGAACCTTCTACAGGTGAAAATGATTTTCCATTTCCGTCACTGTTATGAAAATCATATCGTGGAGAAATATCAGTTGTGACAACTATGTCCAACTGGGCAGATTCACCACCATCAAAATGATATAAAAATCCACCTTTAAAGACATTACATCGACTCGGAACATGCTGTTTAAGAAAAGAAAGGTAAACGTCTTCACGTGCACCACCCACGTCACTACTATTAGGGAATATTGACGCCGCATCAGCCTGACCTCTCAATACTTTTGCGACATCTTCATAATAGTCAGCCAGTCGTGTATAAAAATTCATCGCCATCTCAATCCATTTTCATTGTTAGCCTAACGTTGGAGCTCAAGGGCAAGCAGGATTTACAGCACTGAACTTTGATTTACCTGTGACTTTGACAGCAAGGTTGGACTCCGAAAAACCGCGCTGTCTGCTTGTCCCTTTCCAGGTAGAAGCACCGGTTACCCGGCGCTCCCCCCACAGACCCGTACGTGAAGATTTCCCTCATACGGTTCCTCGATCACCAAAAGCTCTACGCTGATGGTTAACCCAACAGGCGACACCCCGTTAGGCGCATAACTATGCTACCCAATCTTCCCCTGTAATAGCAGAGAAAATTATGCACTCGACTGGATTTACGGTGATACGGTTTGTGAGCTCTGAGTCTCTCCCGTTGTTCTTTCCAGCCGATCGTTACACCCGGCTTCTCCTTCCCTACAGTGGGTCCCTTGGGCATCGGTTCCCCACCTTCACGATTCCTACTCTGGAACCATCGGTACTATGATCAACTAAGACTACCAAAAGCCCTTCTCGTGGTCGTTCGTTTTTCACTATCCGGCCACGATACCTTGCAGTGCCCTTCTTTATTCGTACACCCTTTCGGGTCTCGTCCATGGGCGGGGCTTCCCTCTGAACGCCTGGAGTTTTCTTCAGGTGACTCCAACCTTACTGTACAAGGAGACAGTTGGCTCTCCCGAGTTCCCGGGTTACCCCCGTAAATACATGACCTGGTCTAAGACCCCGGTGGTGACACTGAACACTTTCCATGACGTATTCAGGTCTGTTGCCTTCCAGACGCTGCAGGCTGTAGACTTTCACTTCCAGATACTGCAGAAGCTTATCAAATGACCACAACTATACATTTTTCGGGGCTCAATAGTCTGGATAGAAATACGGCGCGCCTGACCTTAGGCAAGATGCTACCATTAACTCTCTTTCGATAACGTAATGGATTGGCTTTTCTCACCATAGACCACGTTTCCGTAAGCCCCCGTTTTCATCCCGGACGGTCGGATTTCCCGAGTCCGGTTGGCGACCATAGCTTTCCCTATGGACCTTCCCAAATAGAACCGAGATTTAAGTGCTGACTCACATACACCCCTCGCCCTATTGGTTTACCCATAGCTCGACATTGTATTGGCGGTTACCAGCTTAACCGGCTCTGAGTCCGGGGCTGTGCCACTTTGATGCCCGCTATGTGCCGAGAGCCCCTTTGCCCGCTCAAGGTGTTACCTCTTACGGTGAAATGTCTCGCATCTCATCAGAGGGAGTTACACCTCTTTCATCGCTCTTATGGGCTCATGCGCCAGACCAAAACTCTCTCACCGGCTTTGCTTGTCACTGTTCCGATGAGTCTTCGCAGGTTGCTATCAGCCCCTGCTGAGAGATGGCCTTTCCCAACGTTATCTCCGTAATCTTTGTAAAGGTGCTTGTACCCTTACCCCGTGGTGTTTCTCTGGTGCCCACAACCGTTTCTTCCCAGAGAACATCGGCCTCACGTCAGGTCTGACACGTTCGGCACACACAAACAACCCCAGTAATGCAATTTCAACTGGGAGAACTTTTTCGAGGCTGCAGTAATTCCTTTATGTTCAGGCTCCCTTACTCGCTAGACCCCCCGATTGCACCCACCGCTATACACACTTTATGTGAACATAGGGCAGCCGGGCCGTTTACACCACGCAATGGACTGACGATTACTCGCCCGAACTGTGATATCGCTACGTGTCTGAATCGGTCAATTGACACGATGGGACTTTCACCCACTAGATTACGGCCTTGTTGGCCGCTCCCCAGACCCTGTATTCTTGATCCACCTGGCTTCGGACTCCCGTTACCGGGTTGGCCCTCAGGTTTCACTACCGCCCTGCTGGATGAGCTTTAGGCAGGTGGGACTTGTGAGCCTTTCGGTCACTCACCCACTGGGTAACACTTGCCAATTTCATCCTCACAAGGAATCCCGAGGCACCGGATTTAGCTCGGCACGAGCAGCGCCTTGTTATGTGATTTTATTCGTAATGCGTCCAAAGCCTTATGATTTTAATGACATTTTCCTTTCGGAATACTTGATATACAAGTCTGTGTTGGATGTTGATTCTGCGAGAATATGCCCCAGCCAAATCACCCACCAACTTTTCATAAGGTGGTGGGTTTTGAAAAGGGTTTTCGGCAATTACTTCGAGTAATATCTGTGCCTTTTTCTTTAAACCTGCACGCGCGAGTTTTTTTGCATCTTTTTGAGCCTGTTTTGTAAACATTAATTCCCAATTCACCAATCAAGCTCCTTAGAGCATTCTGATAAATCTAGTGCCAACCCTTCTTTGATTGAGTTATGCATTCCAGGTATGGATACCAAAAAAAGAGTCTCAGCTATAGAATTCCAGTCTTCCTCAGAAATCAGAACAGCGTTGGATCTTTTCCCTGTAATTACTATTGGTTGGTGGGAAGAAGCTGTTTCGTCAATAAGATTGTATAGCTTAGAACGTGCCTCAGTTGCATTTAATATATTCATATTGTTACCTCCTACTTATAGCGTACGTATTTGCGGACGGAAAGTCAAGTTGTACTTTTCACACATAATGTGCGAGTTGACCAGTACTTTGGTTTTGATAATGGTCGCGCAGCGGCTGATTATTGAAGTGAAAGTGCTGGTCGAATGTTTGGTTTGCACCGCGTAGCGGGGCAGGCCAACCGTTCGACGTAGTCAACTCGCACATTTGCGGTGCGTAGCGGCGCAAACGTCTTGTATCACCTGCCGGCCATGGAATTACCGTGAACTTTGAGCGTGGCAAAATGCTTGGTCTACAACCAAAAATCGCGCGTGTGATCCGGTCAGAGTGTATGCGTTTGTTCGGCATCTTTTTTGCCGCTTCTTTTTATCGTGGTCTGTCCCCGATAATTTTGCTGCTCTGTTATTCTTCCGATACATGCCATCCCTGCTACCCCGAGAGATCGTTTGAAACGATTCCGTTGTCACATCTCAAACACAACGGCCTTCCCTTACTGTCCAAAAGGTCGGCATCTCCATTTCGTTAACGAGGCTACATATAGGTTCATTTTCATTACGGCCTGCATCTTTGCCCATAAAAAACTTACAACCTCTGGTTACCCAGACGCTGCTTCCTGGTACTAAGGAGGCGTACGGACAACTCCTCCTGCAGGACTTTAACCTGCTAGAACAACAGACGATTACGGCATACGGACAGACCACGTTTTATTTTGCACAAACAATCATGCACCGAAACTTACAGGTACTACATCCTTATCCGCCCATAACAGGACGGGACCGATTTGTCAACAAAACAAACAGGTTGCCGCTGTCGTCTGTACCCCCCCCGGTAGCCGCTCTCTTTGGGCGGAAATGAGGCGCTGGTAAACAATTAGGGACAGAATACCCTGAAACACCCAGGAGCAAAAGGCAAAGGCAAATCTGCCCCTTTCTCTTGACAACTCTCTTCAGGTAATCCGGACCGGATACAGATCTGGGAACAAGTGGCCCGCAACATGGGTCGGGAAGTTCAGCCTTACAGCTCCTTTCGGAGAATCAGCCACCAGGAGCCCTTCATTTAGCAACTGCCCCAGCAGCACACGACCGGTACGCTCGGCCATGCCGGAAACACGAACTATGTCACCACGCCCCATTTCTCCGCGCAACAAGGCCTCCTGTAGCATGTAAACGGCCTCCGGCTTGAGAGATTGGTATTCCGGCTTTGGTCCTGGAATAAGTTTTGCCCCTCGCATGGAAACATAGCCGTTGATACGGTCGAGGAGGCCATCGAGTTTAAGTAGGCCATGCATGAAAGTGATCTGGTCAAGGCAGGTCGAAAGAAAAAAATGACAGAATGCGACCAAGGCTTTGTTGGAGAGGTTCCCCCGGCCATCATAATCGTTGTGCCGATGGGCATCGGCACAACTCAAAGCTGCCATGTAGTCTTCCCGTTGCCGGGCAAGACCACGGCTGACGTTCCAGAGGCCATAGCCGTGCAACGGCAGGTGTTGAAAACAGGCATCGGTATAGAGCCTGGTTACGCGACCGTTACCATCGAGGAAGGGGTGGATCCACATCAATCGATGATGAGATGCAGCGATAGCGATGAGCGGCATGACTCCGTGATGTTTGCAGGGAGAGTAAGCCGTAGCAAAGCGGCTGAGGAACGCCGAAAGATGTTCGGAGGAAGGCCCGACATGTCGGGCAACTATCACCTCCCGTTGCCGGATCTCGCCGGGCTTGACTTCCAGTATTTCTTCGGTTTTCTCGTCTTTGACGTAGCGCAATTCGGCTGGAAGTTGCTCGTAAAAGATACGATGAAGCCAGCTGATGAAATCGCTATCAGCAATATTGAGATCCGGGTCCTCCCGGAGACGCACTTCGACCGCCCGTTGGCAGTTGATATGGGCGAGGCTTTCTTTCTGAAGGTCACGCCTGACTGGATCACTGGAATAGTCCTGCTGCATGGCGCGTTCAATATCGACAGGGTGGGTGCTGTGTCCCTCAATGAGGTTGGAATAATAGCTATTGATGAGGCGTAGGAGTTCGACAACCGCCTGTTGCGTGACCGAATGAAGCTGTCCGCCAAGGGAAGACGACCGACTGACAACCTCGCGGGCCATGTCTTCCAGGTCAGGGACTCCGCTTGGCAGAAGCGGTTCCATCTCTGAGGGGTTACGATACACCTTGCCGATCTCCTTGCCGGTTTATGCTTAACATTAACATTATAGCATCATTAAGTATAATGTCAAACAACATTGCGACGCACGGCATTTTTTTGCCGATCTTTTTGCCGATTCGAACGACAAGTTCAGCTGCCCGTTACCACCGACCAGTGTGAAGTCCCTCTGCTGGAGATTGCCACAGGGTGAAATATAAAAAATCCTGAACTGCTATTTTAATTTTTTTATCGGCTTACTCGGGGGAATCTTCACTTGTTGATGGGCCGCCAACTCCTTTTTTCGGGCCAGGGCAACCTGTCTTCCCCGCGCTAGATAACCCGCCAGTCCGCCGCCGGCAGTGGTCAGGATGAGCAGACCAAAGGTAACAAACTGGGAGTAGAGCATGACAGCTCCCATGG
Source organism: Desulfobulbaceae bacterium (assembly GCA_030613515.1). Taxonomy (GTDB): domain Bacteria; phylum Desulfobacterota; class Desulfobulbia; order Desulfobulbales; family Desulfobulbaceae; genus Desulfobulbus_C. Next base: position 5,485 of record JAUWLT010000066.1, on the reverse strand, counting down.
CCAGCGCACCTGCAAAGGCAGCACCAACCTTAAAATTGGCCCCGGCATGGGCACGCCTGGTTTCCTTAAGTATCTGTTGCTGACTTTTGCTGACAATCCTGGATTTCTGCCGTTCAGCATTAACCCGGATCTTTTCCCGTTCCCGGGCGTGTGCCTCTTTGATTGTCTCCAGCTCATCCATGTGACGATGCCGGGCAATGGAAGAAAACCAGAAGGCCGCCAACACGCTGAACAGAATCTCTAATAAGCCAATCGTCAGCATGAACTGGGTATTCTCAAGTCCAGCCCGGGTAACGGCAAAAAAGAGACCTATCGTAACCAGTTGCACCAGGAGAATACCGATGAAAAATCGTAACATAACCACTCCTCACAAAAAAACCCTATCCGAATCCTGCCTGGTAATACAGGGCCTCGTTGAAATCATTCAGTGATGGTATCTCTTGAAGGGATACCATCTCTTACGTTCATATAAAACCATAAACCGGGAAGAGTCGCCTGTTAATGAAATCAATACATACGAATCCGTCATGCCCTGACTTTTTCTATCATCTTGAAAACCAGTGACAGCGTACGGGGCGATACTGTTACTCCATGATCGGCCTTAAATATTCTATTTGCCGCTTCGACCGTTGCCGGCAGCTCAGGCATAGCACGGAGAAATCCGCCGATGTCTTCAATTACCGCCCAGGGATAGATGATCCAGCGCCATTTAATTAGTTTTTTTGCATAAAAATCAGGCCGCAACATGGATTGTTTTTTATGCTGCAGCACCGCAACCTTAACCTCGGCCGGGTCAAATTCCCTGATATGCTGCAGAGCCACCTCGACAGTATCGCCAGTATCGGTGATGTCGTCGACCACCAGCACCTTGAGTCCCTTGATCTCCATACACAGGGGAGATGAGAGGCGGGCTGTTTCCTCTTTACTGCTGCCTGCAGTGTAGTGTGATATGCGGACACTGGTGAGATTGTAGATATCTAAAAAATCGCAGATAAGCCGAGCTGGAACGTATCCGCCCCGGGCTATGGCAATGATCACATCGGGGCGAAAACCGGCATTTTTAACCTGCCGTGCCAAAAGAGCCGAGAGTCGGTACACCTCTCCCCAGGAGATGAGTTCGCATTGAAATTGTTTGGCCATACCGTTCGTTTTTCCTGTTTTGTGTTTAGGGTCGAAAAATTAATAAATGTTAGCTACCGATCTATCCTGCGGTGGAATATTTTGTATAAATGGGACTGCGTGCAGGGGTTGACCTGTTTTGTCCTTGATAAAGTCTGCAAGGTCCAGGCTGTTTCCTTGGCTCCACCATTGTTGCAGCATGCCGCCCGCGGCAGTTCCCAGGTACCATGTCTCACCATACATGTTCTGCAGGTACTTTTCTATGGAGGCGGATCCGAGAAAGGCCTGAAAATAATCCAAGGAATAAAAATCAGGCATCAGGTCAAAGAGATAGGTTTCCGAATCATAGTAAAAACCTGTTTCCTGTTGCATGGTATCGGCATAATACTGTTCCCCGCGCTGGAGATGTCCCTGCTGAAAATTTTCCACCTCGATCACCAGCTTGGCCGCATATCTTCTGGCCAGGGTGAGCCATTTTACTTCATGCACCCAGGAAATCATTTCCGCTCTATCGCCATCAAGACCAACAACCTCGTGCAGGAACTCCTTTGACATACACATTTTCTGGAACAAGAAGGCAAAACTCTCTGAAAGTGCACCGGATTGGAAAAAATCGGCCTGCTCCGGAGGCAGCTCAGCATCTGCATACAGAAAGGTCATTGCGTGACCGAGTTCGTGGCAGAGGGACTCCAGGTCAAGCCAGCCTTTCATGGGCCCTACGATGATATGAACTTCACCTGGAATGTGCACAGGAATACAGTACGGCTGGGCTGCGGGGTCGTCCTGCTCGTGAATGATCAGCCGCTCCCGGTCTGAGACAAGCGTATAGCCGGTCTTATGAAAAAATCCGAGGATATCGTCATTACTGAGCCTGACAGGAAAAAAACGATCCAGGTAGCGCAGCCCCAGCAGATAGATTGCATCAAAACGGGAGGCTTGTTCTAAGGAAAGGCCGGTGACTTTGAGCAGAAGCGGCGGCAGCAGCTTTCCATATGAAGCTCCGGTTTCCTTGAGAAAAGCCGACGCCTCTGCAGCGGCACGGGTCAGTGAAATATCTCTTTTTTCCTCACAGTAGGTTATATAATCGGGGTAATGAAGCTCCTCCGACAGAACTTCAAGCAGTGCCTTCCAGGTGGCATGGCTGAAAGGGGCAAGAAAACGGCACAGGGAGCGCACTTCCCGCGTCAAGATACTGCGCCTGTCCATGTCTTGCGTATCCTGACACCAGGTGACAACCTGGTTGAAGGGAATGTCTTGACCGCCTACCTGGGCATTGGCCCCGTTCATCCACGTGGTGAGCATGGCCTGAAAGGGCTCCACCCGGGAGCGTAGAAAATGATCCGTGGCCTGATGATAAAGTCGATTATTCCTATCCCCCTTGCCGCTGTCGAGCAGCCTGATGGTTTTTAGATCCGATATGGTCAGCAGGGTTTCATCATTCTTCCGGGATTGCATGCGGCCCAGGTGCAATGCAAGATCCTGCTGCCGCGTAGACTTGGTAATGGCCTGCAGCCTGCTCATCCAGAACTCCAGGGCAGCGGCGTCATCACCTTGGCCCGGCATCATGGACAATCCGGAATTTTGCTTTTGTACTTCCGAAGTCATGGAATTATTCTTTCCCTGATCTTCTGCCAGAAAACCGGCCGGCCCCAATTGGCAAGGGGACTTTTGAGAAGGGATTGTTTTTCCTCCTGGCTTCCTTTGTAGGTATCCACCGCTTCAACCAGAAACTCTACCCGGTATCCTCGAAAAAACAGTTCCTGAGCCGTACAGAGGACGCAGCAATCCAGGGTCAGACCGATCAGTACAATAGTTTTGTTTTCTTGCGGAGACCCGACAACAGTTGCCAGCCAGTTTGTGAAGCCTCCGGGGTCTGGATACGGCGCTCCAGGCTCTTCCCCGGCCCGTCCACCATTCTTACGCACCCAGACAGGTGAATGCATGCACTTGACCCAGACCTGTGGATGCTTGATATCGGCAGGAAGTTGTGACTCGTAGCCCGGTGTTCCCGGTACACAATGCGCAAATGGATCACCCGAACGCGACTGCCTGTAATCTGAGATAATCTCAGCAATTTGTATCCCGTATTTGCGGCAATGGGGAACAAAGTTTTCAATAAAATCCACACAGGGCCGAAAATGGTAACAGGCGCCGCCAACAGTTGTAAAATCTCTTTGCAAATCTACGGAAATGACGTGCATTGGCTGCCGGGTGATCGCGTCCGGCCCGGCGTAATAATTTTTCTCGTGCGTTACCATAGTTCCTGTCCTGCTTACATTAGAAAAAGCTGCGTACCAATCTCCAGAATGATCATCGTACAGCTGATGAAAAAACCGATCCATGGTACCCAGACCGGCACAATCATACAGTTTTCCGGATGGGAATCCCGGCCCTTGATGACAATTAAAGCCATATTGATACAGGCAAAGACAGTAAGGGTTACTAAACTGGTCAAACGGGCAAGCGTTACCAACGGCAACCAGAGTGCCATAATAAGAATAAGCGTGGTCAACAGAAAGGTGGCTCGTATCGGGGTCCGGGTCCGGGAGTTGATTTTGCTTAAGCATTCCGGCAGCCATCCCCGGCTGCTCAGCCCGTACAAAACCCTGGCGCCCATGATGATCTGGCCCAGGGCGCCGTTGGTTACCGCGAAGAGACTGACCAGGGTGATAAGTGTCGGCGCAGAACCTGTTTTATGTTGATAGAGCAGTGCCAGGGGGGCATGACTGCCGGCAAGCTTCTCCATGGGCAGGGATAACACCGCTACCAGTGCAACCGCCATGTACAGAATTGAGGTGATAATAAGGCAGGAAATTATGGCCAGCGGCATATTGGTTTGCGGGTTCCTGACTTCTTCGGCAACATTGACCATATCCTCAAAGCCGATATAGGCGTAAAAGGCAAGAAAGGCTCCACTGAAAACCGCTACCCAGCTCATGAGTTCCCATGGCGGAATCATCTCGGGTAGTCTTGCAGGTAACCGGGCTAATGCATCGCCACCAACCCACAGTATGTAGAGCAGGCCAAACAGCCCAAGGAAGGTCATCAGGGAGATGGCAGTCACGGACTCGCTGATTCCCCAGCAGGCGACCAGGCCAAGAGTGATTATCAGGCAGCAGAGCGCCAGCCAGTCGGGTACGTCGATAAAGACATGGAGGTAGCCTGCAAACCCCCGGGAGATGGTTGCTGCTGAAATCACCCCTATGGCAATAACCATGATGCCGACTGTAGTGGAAAACAGCCTGCGGCCAAAGGCCTTCTGGACATACAGCGCCTCACCGGCGCTCTTCGGAAATCGTGAGCTGAGCTCGGCAAAGGAAAAAGCCGAAAAACCGGCAATACACGAGGCGATCAGAAAGGCGAGCGGCGTATAGAGCCCTGCTGTTGCAGCCACCTCCCCGACCAGCACATAGATGCCGGCACCAAGAATAGTGCCGAGCCCGTAAAAGGTGATAAGGAACGGGGAGAGGCTGCGCTTCAGCGTAACCGGCATGGGTCCGTTACTGTTAAAAAGCTACTCCCTGCTCCAGAAAACACGGATTGTTTTTTCACCATCACCATAGGTGAATGAGAGGTCGCCCTGGTAGGCACGGGCGAGAGCCTCGCCGATACGGCGGGCAATGTGGATGCCTGTGGTTGTTATCAGGGTGTTTTCATCTTCCTCGGTTATGTCCATGATTCTTTCCAGGGGATGCTCACCTTTTTCCTGCTCTTCTTCGTTGCGGATAAGATTAAGCATCTCCTCCTGATGCTTCTTGAAAAAAGAGCCCTTAAGCTCCAGGTGACCGGCCGGATAGTTGTCGGCAATACGTTGACAGGCGGGACACACCACCTTGTTGGCCTTAACAGGTGGTTCATACCAGGTCCAGCGGCCCTCAAGGTACACACCATTGCACTGCGTACATACTGTCGGTTCCGGCCATTTTTTGTCCTCTTTGTAGGTATCATGGCGTTTTTCCTGCACTAACCTGTCTCGTCGTCCATATTGCCCTTTATCCATTGCTCATCCTCCTTGTATGTCCAAACCTTGCCTGTTCATTTCTGCTGAAGAGCCTTATATTATATTATATGACAGCAGAGAGTTCCATGGAAGGTGAAAATGAAACGACCACTGTTTAGCCGCCCAACCGAGCCCCGGCCTCTATTTTCTAAATAACAGAGATACCATCCCTGCAAGAAATGATATCTCACACAACAGCCCCTATCCCGTATATTTCACAAGTCAAGGTGGCTGCAGATGCGCTGAGCACCTGAGCAAGCAGGTAAGCGAAGACTCCGATAGTTGCCTATGCTTGCTCAGAAAGCGACAAAGCAGGTGCGGCTGCATCGGCTTGCCTTCGGTGAACACTTTGCAAGTTTTCGAAAA
>JAUWLT010000278.1 GCA_030613515.1 Desulfobulbaceae bacterium | reverse complement strand
CTGGATACCTGATTTTGTCCACAGGATGATCGGATTTGACTATGGAACTACAGTCTACTATCATGGAGTGAGTGTCTTGGCAGTCCAGGCAGTTGTCTGGCTGCTGCTCTGCGCCTGGCTCCTGAAACGGCGCGACCCTATCTGATACAATACCGCATTGTAGCGGCAGGCAGGCAACTAACGCGTGGACAGTACTTCCAGTAACGGGCAAACCAACAGCCCGCAACAATATGATTATACCGGATGGAAACTGGCTGACCGCTATGAGTTCATCCGTGTCCTGGGTACAGGTGGAACCGGTACGGTCTACCTGGCCAGGGATCTGCTTCTTAAACGGCAGGTGGCCGTCAAGACGATTCTTCCCGCCCTTACCGGTAACAGTGAAGTCCGTCGACGTCTTGACCGTGAGTGCCGTCTCCATGCAGCTATAGGTGTCCATCCCAACATAGTCACCCTGTATGATAAAATTGAGGATGAGGGTCGGATATACCTGGTCATGGAATATGTTCAGGGTGAGGTTCTGGCGGATTTACTCTCCAGCAAGCCGGATGGCAACAGCGCCGTATTAACGGTTAACGACGCCGTTTCCCTGGTAGGACAGATCCTGCAGGCCATTGGCTGTATCCATGAGCATGGGATACTTCATCGAGATATTAAAACTTCAAATATCCTTGTGCAGCAACAGGTGGAGGAGAAAATCCCGGTCAAACTGATGGATTTCGGTATTGCCAGACTGGAAGAGAATGAAGAAACACTTACCCGGTTGACACAGCTTGACAGTTCCGGGCCCGGAACTCCTGCATATATGGCTCCTGAACGTATTGATCCCCGTACATTCGGAGAAAGCGGCCCGGCTACGGATTTGTATTCGGTCGGCGTTATCCTGTACCAGCTGCTCAGTGATGGTCCTCCTTTCCGGGGAACGATCACCGAGATTTTCAACGGGCATCTGTCCCGACCGGTGGATCTGTCCCGCCTTGGTAAAGATATTTCTCCTGGATTACGCGATATTATTGCAAAAGCCCTTGCAAAGGATCCTGAGGATCGCTTCCCTGATGCAGGATCCTTTGCTGAGGCACTCAACAGGGAAACCAGGCTCCATGAGCCTTCTCCGACAGATAGCGTGCAGGAGAACGATCTGACCCTGCTGGTCAATGACTCTCCAAATCAGCTGGAGATTGAATCCACCCTGCTGGCACCCGAGCCAAGGATCCTGGATGCGCATCTGCCCAAAAAGAGGAAGAATAAACCTTCCATGCTTGTTTTCATGATCACGACGCTCTTTTTACTGGCATTATTGTTAGGTGTTCGCTTTTTTTTCAGTACCAAAAACAACAGCCCTGTAACGCCTGAGACCGGTATCAGCATTAGTGATGTTCAACCAGGCATGGTAGAAAATCCGGGAGCTGAAGATCCGATTCCGGACCCTGTACAGAACAGTAACGAGCTGAAAACAACTGCCATGGACATGTTGCAAACATCAAGAACAGCGGAACAAACTCCTGCAACCGGGTCTGCCCTTGAAAATATGCTGCAACAAAACAAGCCGTTGACAGGGAATTCCGAATGGCAGGTCCTTGAAAGCAGCGCCGACAGGATCGATCGGCAGGTAAAAAGGTAAAGTGCGCATCGCAATGAAGCAATCCAGCCGGTTTTTCGGCAATACAATTGCTCTATCTGCAGCACGATGTTTCCTCGTTGCAGCCTGCTCCGGACTGTTGCTGCTGCAGGGATGTGTCCCCCTCATTCTAGCCGCTGGTGCGGGAGCCGGTTATCTGGTTGCTGATAAAAAGGCTGCTCGCAAAGTCGACAGATTTCTCAAGGATTTGTGGAAATCAAGCAGTACTTCCGCCCGTCGAATTTCGGGAACCTCGCAGACTGAAAAAAAATATAAATATAAACAGGGATCCGAGCCGACAGTACGCCTGCAGGAGACATCACTGAAACCATCCACTGTTGCCAGGGGTGAGAGTATAACAATTGTTGTTATCTATGGAGTAATGGGTGGTCCGCCTGAGGGGCTTGCCGTCACGGAAAAAAAGGAACTCTGGTTTAATGAAAAGCGTCTTGCCGTACTCCAGGACGAATCGGTTTCCAGGAAAAACGGTACCTGGAAAAGTCGCCTGGTGTTCAAGGTACCTGAATCAGCAGACAAGGGGACCTATGCTGTAAAACAGTCCATCGATTTCAAAGGAAAAAAGAACAAATCAGAAAAAAAATTCAAGCTGTTATGAAATCTGAAGAGGGGCGCGCCCTGATTGGCGGATTTCAGGTCGAATATGCCGGATATTCCGATACCGGACGGGTGCGGTCCATTAACGAGGATGATTTCCTTCTTCTTCCCCAAAAAGGTGTGTTCTGCCTGGCAGATGGCTTGGGCGGGCTTGAAAAAGGTGAGGTTGCATCCGTCATTGCTTTGGAGAGTATCAGGACATTGCTGTCAGCTGCCGGCCGACACGGCTTTCTATCATTTTCGAAAAAAAACTTTTCGCTGCAGCAGATGATCAGCCATGCCAATACCATCGTGTATGAGAAAAGGCAGAAACTTAAACTGAATACGGCAACGACCATGGTCATTGTACAAATCCATGACCACACCGTTGAAGTTGGCCATGTAGGGGACAGTCGTGCCTATCGATGGGATGGAAACTCACTTCTTCGCTGTACCAGGGATCATTCACTGGTTGAGGAATTGTTCCGGAAAGAAGGGTTATCGGAAGAACAGCTCCTTAATCACCCGCAACGTCATATTATCACCCGTGCCGTCGGGGCAGGGACAGAGGTTAAGCCAAACATTCAGGGACTTGATATACAGGGCGGGAATCTTGTGCTGCTCTGTTCCGACGGTTTGACAACCATGCTGACCAATGATGAAATAGAATCGATTCTCCGCAGGCACCATCCGGATGTCAACCGGACGGGACGGGCAT
>JAUWLT010000133.1 GCA_030613515.1 Desulfobulbaceae bacterium | reverse complement strand
GCTTGCAGTGGGAGATGTCGCCCTTGAACCCAAAGAGAGTGACAGCGGGGAGGCGAGTGGGAAGCTGCTCCATTATATGGCGGCAGGGCTTCCGATTGTCTGTTTTGATACCGAAAATAACAGGAATTTTTTACACGAACTGGGGTTCTATCCCCCGGAAATTTCAGCTGATTCGTTTGCCCGCACGATCATCAGCACCCTGGATGATCACGAGGCTGCTTCCCGGGGAATACAGGGGAAAGAGATTATCCGATCAACATACGCCATGGATGAGGTGGGACAACGTCTTGCAAACTTCTATAATCAAATGGTTCATAATATATCTGCAAAATTGTAATTTTCCGATATGAAGTATTGCCTGCCTGCTGAAAGTAAGGTATTTTTATAGGTTATTTTTCAGGATAGGTGAAAACAGACCGACCGTTTAGGTCGGTTTTTTTGTGAATCAGTGTGTATCATGGCTATTACTCATGTGTGGAATTGGTGGATTTAGTTGGAATGATGAAGCATTGGCCAAGGCAATGGCCACGCAGATCACCCATCGAGGGCCTGATCAGGAAGGCATTTTTTGTTGTGATGAGATGTCACTGGTTTTCCGCCGTCTCTCCATTATTGATTTGAGTGACAACGCCTCCCAGCCTATGTCCAACGAGGACGAATCCATCCACTTGGTTTTTAACGGCGAAATCTATAATTTTCAGGAACTGCGCGAAGAACTTGAGCAAAAAGGACATCGTTTCAAGAGCAGAACCGACTCAGAAGTGATTATCCATGCCTATGAAGAGTATGGCCTGAAGGCTATTAATAAACTTCGCGGTATGTTTGCCTTTGCAATTTACGACCAGCGCAGAAAAAAGCTTCTGCTTGTCCGGGATCGAATCGGGATCAAACCGTTGTATTATACCTTTGCAAACGGCCGCCTGCTCTTTGGTTCGGAAATCAAGTCTATCTTGCAGGATCCGCAGGTGGAGCGTCGGGTGAACTTCCAGGCCCTGTATGACTACCTCGGGTTTGAATTTGTCCCGGCTCCGCAGACCATGTTTGCAGGAATTTACAAGTTGCCGGCCGGTCACCACTTGGTTTTTGAAAACGGCAATATTGATGTGCAGCAGTACTGGGACCTTAACTTCCAGTCGTCCGGACCGCATCCCTCTTTTGATGATGCAGTGGAACAGCTGCGTGATCATCTTGACGCTGCCGTAAAAAGTCATCTGGTCAGTGATGTCCCTTTGGGTGTTTTTCTCTCGGGCGGTCTTGATTCCAGCTGCCTGGTCGCCCTTATGCGTAAACATATCAGTGGCCCCTTGAGGACCTTTACCATTGGCTACGAGGATAAGAGCTTCAGTGAACTCGATTATGCTGAAATAGTGGCCCGCCACTGCGAGACCGATCACCAGGTGCTGCTTCTTGATGCCTTGAATGCGGATTACGTGGAAAAGACGCTCTGGCACCTTGATGAACCCATGACCGATCTGTCCACCGTGCCGCTCTATCTGCTTTGCAAGCAGGCCAGGGAACACGTTACGGTCTGCCTTTCCGGTGAAGGTGCGGATGAAAGTTTTGCCGGTTATGACCGTTTCAAGGCAAGCCGCATGAATAATTATTTTCGTCTCATTCCCGGACCGCTTCGTCAACAGGTCATCGGCCGTCTGACCGGAATGTTGCCGGATCAGCCCCAGAAAAAAGGGGCAATCAACATGCTCAAGCGCTTTGTCGAAGGAGCCAATCTGGATCCGGAAGGCAGGCATCTGCGCTGGCAGTACTTTCTCAACAGTACCCTTGAGCAACAGCTCTTTTTGCCATTGTTCAGGGATCAAATCAGCATGGATCCTTTCCGGCAGATACGCGAACTGAATAAAAAGTGTAATGCCACCGACCAGGTCAACCGGGAAATTTACCTGGATATGCGATTTATGATGACCGACAGTGTTCTTATGAAGGTTGATCGTATGTCTATGGCTTCGTCCCTTGAGATTCGTGTTCCTCTGCTTGATCATGTGCTGGTGGAGTTCCTTGCCTCGCTGCCCGGGTCCTGGAAGCTCAACAGGATGACCACCAAATATATATTTAGAAAGGCGCTTGACGGTCTGCTGCCGGATACTATCGTGAACAGGGGGAAACAGGGGTACAGCCTGCCGGTTAAGCATCTGCTGCGAGGCGAATTAAAGCAGTACATGATTGATCGGCTCCATAATTCCGCTGTTATCCGTGAAACCATGGACAGGGACTATATTGACCGGCTTATTGCCGAGCATTGCAGTCAGAAACAGAATCATAATCATGTACTGTGGGCCCTGTTGAATGTCGCCATCTGGCATGATCGTTTTTTCCGTTAGTGGCCGGAAACGGTCTTTTTGTCCAATCTCCCGGCATCTCCCAGGATCGCGTACCTGATTTTGAACGAAAATTCTTGTTTCCGGACAAACATTATATTGTGTGGGCAGGCCTGTCTACCCTCTGAAAAGTACAGTGATAGAAGTGGCCATTGTGCTCTGTGATCACGTGAACGATTGAGGTGAACTCTATGAAAATACTTGTTACCGGTGGAACCGGATTCACAGGCAAGGCGCTTGTACGGCGCCTGCTTGATGAGGGACATGAGGTAGTGGCCCTTGATTACCAGGAGGGACTGAAAACGGAAGAGTTGCGGCAGTGGGGCGCTGAGGTCGTGATCGGTTCGGTTACCGATAAAGACGTTGTCGAGCGCTGTATGGACGGGGTGGACATTGTCCAACACATGGCTGCAGCCTTCAGAGAGCTTGATGTGCCTAACTCCTATTATGATGAGGTTAACATCGGCGGTACCCGGAATGTGCTTGAGGCGGCAAAAAAAGCAGGCGTGAAGAAGTTCATCTACTGTTCCACCTGCGGTGTGCATGGTAATGTCGAAAACCCGCCGGCTGATGAAACCGCACCGATTAATGCAGCTGATTATTACCAGCAGACCAAATACAAGGCAGAGCCTGTTGTCCTGGAATATCACCGGCAGGGAATGCCCTGCGTAATTCTTCGTCCGGCCGCCATCTATGGGCCTGGAGACCCGGAGCGCTTTTTTATGATTTTCAAGCGGGTCAATAAGGGGATGTTTCCCATGTTCGGCAGTGGAAAAACTCTGTATCACCCGCTTTACATTGATCATCTCGTTGATGCCATGCTGCTTGCCCAGGAAGAGGGAAAAGGTGATGGCGAGGCCTATCTGATTGCCGATGAAGAATATGTGGGAATCGAGGATCTTGTCCGTCGCACGGCAAAGGCCTTGGGGGTGGAGGTGAAGATTCCCCACTATCCCATCCTGCCGCTGATCATTAGCGGCCATATCTGTGAGAAGTTCTGCAAACCTTTTCATATTAAACCGCCCATCTTTCCCCGCCGGGTGGACTGGTATCGTCAGAACAGGGCATTTAATATTGGTAAGGCAAAGCGTGATCTTGGTTACAATCCCACAGTATCTCTTGATGAAGGCCTGAAACTGACTGCTGACTGGTATCGGACCGAGGGCTACCTGTAAAATCAATGGAAAAAACCCACGCTGCAATTACGTCTAAGGACTCAGCCCTGAAGAAATACCAGGATATTATGGTGGGCCGGGACTCCCTGGCAGCATTGATATATTATGAATGGTGCATGCTGCTGGCTCCTGTACCGGGTGCTCTGGGTATGGTACTGCGAAAGTTGTTCTGGCCCAGGCTGTTCGGCAGCTGCGGCAAGGGCTGCATGTTTGCCTCAGGTATTGTCCTCCGGCATCCCGGACGTATCCGCCTCGGCAGGTCAGTAGTAATCAGCGAGGGCTGCATCCTGGACGGGCGTCATGGATCGGCACGGGATTCAATTGTGCTGAAGGATAATGTCATCCTTTCCAACGGGGTGATGTTGTCCTGTAAAAACGGCACAATTACCATTGGTGATAATACCGGATTGAATGCCCAGACCATAATTCAGTCCACCAATGACTGTCCTGTGTCCATCGGCAGGGATTGTGTTATCGGACAGCGTTGTTTTATCATAGGCGGCGGCAGTTACAATATGGATCGACTTGATGTTCCCATCCGGAAGCAGGGCATTAAAAATGACGGTGGTGTGATCCTTGAGGATAATGTCTGGCTTGGCGGCAATGTGTCGGTACTGGGTGGGGTAACTATGGGCTGTGGCAGTGTGGCGGCAGCCGGGGCGGTTGTGACCCATTCCGTATCGGAAAACAGTGTGAACATGGGGGTGCCTGCCCGTACGGTACGGTCAAGAACATCATGAAAATGAAGAAACAGGCCCTGTTCCTGGGCAAACTGCTGATCAGTTCAGGATTGATTTTTCTCCTGTATCGCAAGATTCCTGTCAAGGATATCAAGGGAATGCTGCTCTCGGTTGAGATCTGGTATATGTTGCCGATCTTTATGCTTTTGGTTCTGAATACTCTTCTTAGCTCTCTGAAATGGCAGTTGTTTTTGCGTGCAGATGGCGTTCGTATACCCTATTCCGCCCTGATGTGGACCTATATGATAGGCAGTTTTTATAATATGTTCCTGCCTTCCAATATAGGTGGTGATTCCTACCGGATCTATGATGTTGCCCGAATGAGCAAGGAAGGGGTGCGAACCGCTGCCTCGGTTTTTGCCGACAGAGTTTCCGGATTTCTTGCCCTGGTCATTCTCGGTCTGCTGGCATCGATTGTTGTTGCTTTTCGTTTTGACGAACTGTTTTTCTTCCTGGGACCGTTGTTGATTCTGGTTCTTGTAGGATTGGTTCTGGTCGCGCTCTTTAAGCAGACACCGGTCAGGATCTTTCTGAGGGTGACGAGGTTGGACCGTGTTGCTGTTATTCAAAGACTGACGGATAAGCTTTTTCTCTCCTTCTCCTGCTATGGCGCAGATCGCAGGCTGCTCGTCCAGGTAATGACCATTTCGTTTGCTTTTCAGTGTTCTGTTATCTGTATCGTGTATCTGCTGGCCTTGTCCCTGCATGCCACTGTTCCCCTTATTTACTTCAGCGCCTTTGTCCCGCTTGTAGCTTTGCTGGAGGTCCTGCCCCTGTCTATTAATGGTATCGGTCTGCGGGATGCGGGTTATGTGTTTTTTTTCGGTTGGGCAGGAATGACGGATATTCAAACCCGGTCGCTGGCCCTGTTGTTTCTGGCAATGTCTGTTTGTTATTCCCTCTTGGGTGGCCTGGTGTATCTGTGCAGAATCTTTTCCCGCTTGTCGGAATCCGATAACGGTCAGCCGTCTTCATCAGCCAACCCTCACTGACGTCTTTGTTATGTCCTTCTCTCTTGATAAACGATTTTTTATCAATATTGTTCTCTCTCTCGGAGTCTCCCTGCTGCTCTTGGGTATTCTGCTCAATGGGCTGACCGGATCCGTAGATCTTGCCATTTTGCCGAGAATTGTAGCGACCCTTCGCTCAACAACCCTGTTTCTTGTCGGCTGTTACCTTGTTGCCGGCATAGCGCAATCCCTGTTGCGGGCAGTTCGTTACCGGATCATTCTCAGCGCTTCTGAAGAACAGGTCCCCGGATTGTTTCATATGTTTCTGGTTTCCATGAGCAGGAACATGTTTGTGGATATGCTGCCGGCACGGCTGGGAGAGTTGAGTTACATTGCCATGCTGAACCGTGGATTCAAAGTAAGGGCTGAAGCCTGCCTCTCCTCACTTTCCATCAGCTTCGTCTTTGATTTGATTGCCCTGGCCCTGTTGCTTGTCAGCTTGCTTTGTTATCAACTGGCAATCTCTGCTCTGCAACCCTGGCTTATTGGCACGGTGTTGGTGGTTATTCTTGTCAGCGCTGGTCTGCTGGTGTTTCTTTTTCCGGTCATGACGCTCATAGGAAGACGGCTTGGCCGGATCCAACAAGAGAACCGAACCCTGTTGGCCAAGATGGCCGGATTAGTCCAAGATACGGCTGATGTCTTGCAACAGGTACGGAGAGCCGGTATTATTATACCGTTGGTGGCCCTGTCTCTGGGGGTTCGTTTCTTTAAGTATCTGGGTCTGTATCTTATTTTTCTTGCCATTGTCTTGCCGAGTTTCAGCGGAATTGACACCAATGCCGCGCCTGTACTCATAACCCTGATCAGCGCCGAGGCCGGAGCCAGTCTGCCGGTACCTGCGTTTATGAGTTTTGGCACTTATGAGGCCGGAGGAGCCTTGGCAATGATTGCCTTGGGAGCGGAAAAGCTTACATCCGGTCTGATCATGCTGGCCTTGCATATGTGGAGCCAGTTCATTGATTATTCCCTGGGTATCAGCGCCCTGGTCTTATTTTTCTTTGTGGTCTCAAGGCGGTATGCTCAGGACGGGCCTGTTTCGGGCAGGCGTAGCGGAGTGTACGTCTTGCTGGGCTGTATAGTTCTTTTCGCCGGTATTGCTCTGTTTGCCGTCCAGGCCAGAAAAATTATGAAAATGGGCAGTTTCAGTACCCCGCAATCCGGTATCCCGGTAGAAAGAGGAACGACCGGATCTTCTGAGCCGCTGTTAAACAATCTGCATGGATTTGTGGTCTGGTCGAGCAACCGTTTCGGCAACCATGATATTGTTATGCTGTCTCTTCCTAAACAGAAATTGACCCGGTTGACCACGAATCCCCATACCGAAAATTTTCCTCGAGTTTCTCCAGATGGTACTCGGATTATTTTCTGCCGTTCGCAGGTTCCCTGGGTATCTCAACGCAATCCATTGCCCTGGGATGTCTATCTGCTTGATTTGAAAACCGGCAGGGAAGAGCTTGTTGCCCGCAATGGCAATGTACCGACCTGGTCGAAAGATGGAGAGAAAATTCATTTTCAGCGACAGGGGAATCAATTTGTTGAATATAATCTTGTCACGAAAAAAGAGTCAGTGTTATTTGAGACAGGAAAGATGAGTTCTTTGCCTGCATCGGTACTTCTGGAAACTCCTGTTCTAAGCGATAAACGACAGGAACTGGCCGTGACCCTGCGGGGTGGGAAACGGGGTACTTTTGTGATCGGCACAAAGGAACCGCCCAGAAAAGTAGGAGGGGGCTGTCAGTTGAACTGGTCTCCGGACTCCGCCTATCTCTATTATGTGGATCGCGGCGGCAGGATGAAAAATGCCATGTACAAGGTTGACCCGGAGACCTTGCAGCGTTCCCTCTGGTTTGAT
>JAUWLT010000095.1 GCA_030613515.1 Desulfobulbaceae bacterium | reverse complement strand
CAGAAGTCGGATGGTGATCAAATAAAAAAGGCACAGGAAAATCCTGTGCCTTTCAAAATTGTGGGTAGTGCCCACGTTTGCGTTACCCCTCAGCAGTTTCAGTCTCCTGAGACCCTTTCGCAGGCTTTTCCTGTTCAGGTTTTTCAGCTGCCGCTGTCACTTCTGGTTGTTCCGGTTCAGCTATCGGCTCTTTATGATCTTTACCCTCTTTAAGGTTCTGCATGATCAGCTCGATATCAACTAAGGTGATGGTCTCTTTTTCCAGCAGTTCATCGGCAACCGCCCTCAGGATATCGATATTTTCCTGGAGCAGGAGGGTAACGGAATCGTTGGCATTGAGAACAATATCTTTGACTGCAGCATCAATCTGGCGGGCGGTATCCTCACTGTAATCACGATGCTGGGATATCTCACGGCCCAGGAAGATCTGTTCTTCCTTCTTGCCGTATGAAAGCGGGCCGAGTTTCTCACTCATGCCCCATTCACAGACCATCTTGCGGGCCAGATCACTGGCCCGTTCAATATCATTGCCTGCGCCGGTGGTGAGCTCGTCAAAGATGAGCTTTTCAGCCACCCGGCCGCCAAAGAGGATGGCAATGGTATTGAGAAGGAAACTCTTGGCATGGGTATGTTTCTCATCAACCGGCAGCTGCATGGTGAGTCCCAGCGCCCTGCCTCGTGGAATAATGGTCACCTTGTGAATGGGATCCGTTCCAGGCAGCAAGCAGGCAACTATGGCATGACCGGCCTCGTGAAAGGCAGTGATCTCTTTTTCTTCGTCGGATATGATCATGGACCTACGCTCGGCTCCCATCATGATCTTGTCCTTGGCCTTATCCAGCAGGTCCATGCCAATATCTTCCGCACCCTGCCGGGCAGCCATCAGGGCTGCTTCGTTGATCAGGTTCTCAAGGTCTGCACCGGTAAAACCAGGTGTTCCACGGGCAATGACGGCCATGTCAACGCCATCAGCCATTTTGGTCTTGTTGCCGTAAATTTCCAGGATCAGCTGCCGCCCTTTGATATCAGGTACCGGCACCACCACCTGGCGATCAAAACGACCAGGGCGCAACAATGCGGGATCAAGGACATCAGGACGGTTGGTGGCGGCAATGATAATAACTCCGTCATTGGCCTCAAAACCATCCATCTCAACCAGCAGCTGGTTCAGGGTCTGCTCACGCTCATCATGTCCACCGCCGAGCCCTGCCCCGCGATGACGACCCACCGCATCAATCTCATCAATAAAAATGATACAGGGAGCGTTTTTCTTGCCCTGGTTGAATAAATCACGGACCCGGGAGGCACCGACACCAACAAACATCTCCACAAACTCGGATCCTGAGATGGTAAAAAACGGCACCTCGGCCTCTCCGGCAATGGCCTTGGCCAACAAGGTCTTACCGGTTCCCGGAGCACCGGCCAGCAACACGCCTTTTGGAATCCGGCCACCGAGTTTAGTGAACTTCTGAGGGTCTTTCAAGAAATCAATAATTTCTTCGAGCTCCTCCTTGGCCTCGTCAATTCCGGCCACATCATCAAAGGTCACCTTCACATCGCCCTCGCTCTGCAGCTTAGCGCGGGTCTTGCCGAAACTCAAAGCTCCGCCCTTGCCGCCCATCTGCATCTGGCGCATGAAGAAAATCCAAACCCCTATCAGCAGCAGCATGGGAAACCAGGAAATAAAAATAGACATCCACAGCGATTCCTTATCCCCCTCCTTGACCGCAATATCAACGCCTGATTCGCGCAGCATGGGAATAAGTTCGGTATCATCCGGAGTCACAGTCATAAACGGACTACCGTCCTGACCAGCTCCCAGGATTTTATCTCCCTGGATGGTTACCTTGTTGATCGCTCCACTCTCTACACTTGACCAGAATTCACTGTAGGTCATGGAGGTACGGGGTTTCTGCGGTGTATTGAACAGATTGAACAGCAGGATCATGGTCAGGCCAATCACCAGCCACATGCTCAAATTTTTATAAAATGTATTCAACAACTATCTCCAGTATATCTATTAATCAGGCTGAACTTTTTTTATTAGCCCAGTATTTTTTACTCTGTGCTGAAATGACTATACCAGCATACTGTAGGGACTGTTTTCAGATCAGTCAATGGCAGCTGAAAATTCCTGTACGGTTTTCACTGTAATTTCCTGTTTTGCCAGGGTTGCAATAGCCTGGGCCATGGACGAGGCACCCGTAATAGTGGTGGTGTATGGGATATGGTAATCCAGGGCCGCTCTGCGAATCGAGTATGAATCCTCAGTGGTTCTGGAGCCGGACGAGGTGTTGATAATCCACTGCACCTGGCCGTCTTTAAGCTTATCAAGGATATGGGGCCTGCCCTGGGAAATTTTGTTTACCCGCGCACATTTCACCCCATGTTCAGCTAACCTGTCGGCAGTACCCCGGGTTGCCAGCAGAGTAAATCCCTGCTCGGCAAGCGAGGCTGCCACCGATACTATATTATCCTTATCCCCGTGCCGAACACTGACAAACACGTTGCCGGACATGGGCAGATTCTGTCCTGCGGCCTGCTGCCCCTTTGCAAGGGCCAGACCAAGGTTATCGTCAATCCCCATCACTTCGCCGGTGGACTTCATTTCCGGTCCCAGCAGGGTATCCACGTTTTCAAAACGATCAAAGGGAAAAACCGCCTCTTTCACCGCCCAGTGTTTGATGGCAATTTCCTTGGTAAAATCAAGCTCCTGAAGCGACATACCCATCATCACCTTGGTGGCAATCTTGGCCAAAGGCACCCCGGTTGCCTTGGAGACAAAAGGAACCGTTCGTGAGGCCCGTGGGTTGACCTCCAGGATATAGAGATCATCACCTTTCACAGCATACTGGACATTCATGAGCCCGATAACACCCAGTTCGCCTGCCATGGCCTTGGTGGCCCTGGAAATCTCATCGATCATTTCTGCAGAAAGGGTATGAGGCGGCAAGACACAGGCAGAGTCACCGGAATGAATCCCGGCCTCTTCAATATGCTCCATAATGCCGCCGATCACCGTCATGCTGCCGTCAGACACTGCGTCCACATCCACTTCAATGGCATCTTTTAAAAACTTGTCCAGCAGGACCGGATGCTCGCTGCCGATGATACCGGGCAGGGACATAAAATCTCGGATCCCCTGCTCATTATAAACAATACGCATGTCGCGGCCGCCCAGCACATATGAGGGGCGCATAACCACAGGATAACCGATGTTCCCGACCGCTGCCAGCGCCTCTTCCAGCGAATGGGCAGTGGCATTGTCCGGCTGGCGCAGACCTAGCTTCTGCAGCAGCTGCTGGAAACGCTTACGGTCCTCGGCCCTGTCAATGGCATCAGGCGGGGTACCGACAATGGGGACACCTGCCTGATCCAGCGGCACAGCAAGGTTAAGCGGCGTCTGGCCGCCAAACTGAACAATCACGCCGTCGGGTTTTTCCCGTTCAATAATACTTAACACATCCTCTCTGGTCAGGGGCTCAAAGTAGAGCCTGTCTGATGTGTCGTAATCCGTGGAAACGGTCTCCGGGTTGGAGTTGACCATTATGGATTCAACCCCGATCTCTGCAAGAGCAAAGGAGGCATGCACGCAGCAGTAATCAAACTCGATCCCCTGACCGATTCGGTTGGGGCCCCCGCCCAGAATAATAATCTTTTTCCGGTCTGACGGATGGGACTCGTTTTCCTGTTCATAGGTGGAATAATAATAGGGCGTATACGATTCGAACTCGGCCGCGCAGGTATCCACTAATTTGTAGACCGGTTCTATGGCACGCTGCTTGCGCAACTGTCGGATGTCATCTTCCGAGGTGCCGGTAAGGTGGGCCAGCTGGGCATCAGAGAAACCATACTGTTTCACTTTGTAAAGAAAATCCGCATCAAGCCCTGCAAAACCAAGCTCCTGTATTTCTCCCCCCATGTCCACAATCTGCTGCAGGTTAGTCAAAAACCAGGGATCAATAGAACTAAGTTCATAAATCCGCTGGATAGACATGCCCCGGCGCATTGCCTCAAACAGATAGCAGACACGCCTGGAGTTGGGTTTTGTCAGTCCCAGTTCCAGGTCATCCTGGTGCAGGTCCTCCATTTCCTCTTTGCCGTCAAAACCAAAACCCATACGCCCGATTTCAAGTGAACGCATACCCTTTTGAAAGGCCTCTTTAAACGTCCGGCCGATGGCCATGGTCTCGCCCACCGACTTCATGGCCGTGGAGAGTACATCTTCGGTTTCAGGAAACTTTTCAAATGTCCAGCGGGGTATTTTAACCACACAGTAATCAATGGTAGGCTCAAAGGAGGCATAGGTCTCCCGGGTGATATCGTTTTTGATTTCATCCAGGGTGTAGCCCACGGCCAGTTTGGCAGCAATCTTGGCAATGGGAAATCCGGTGGCCTTGGAGGCAAGAGCTGAAGAGCGAGAAACCCGGGGGTTCATCTCAATGATCATCATCTCGCCGTCTTTAGGATTAACTGCAAACTGGACATTGGAACCACCGGTCTCCACTCCGATCTCACGGATAATGGCAATAGCCGCATCGCGCATATCCTGGTACTCGCGATCCGACAGGGTCTGCTGGGGAGCTACGGTGATGGAATCACCGGTGTGCACGCCCATGGCATCCATATTTTCAATGGAACAGATAATGACCACGTTGTCATTTTTATCGCGCATGACCTCCAGCTCATACTCTTTCCAGCCCAGTAGACTGCGCTCGAGCATGATTTCGGTGGTCATGGACAGGTCAAGGCCCGCCGTGCACATCTCACGTAGTTCCTGGCGGTTATAGGCCACGCCGCCTCCGGTTCCGCCCAGGGTAAAACTTGGCCGCACGATAACAGGAAAGCCGATCTCGTCGCCGGCTGCCATGGCATCCTCAATGGTGTGGACAATGGCTGATGTCGGCACATTGAGCCCGATCTTAAGCATGGCATCACGAAATTCTTCCCGCCCCTCGGCCTTGCGGATAACATCAATATCAGCGGCCAGCATCTCCACCTTGTATTTTTCCAGGATACCGGTTTCCGCGACCTTGATAGCCGTATTCAATGCGGTCTGGCCGCCCAGGGTGGGCAGCAGAGCATCAGGCCGTTCACGCTCAATAACCTTGATCACGCATTCCGGAGTGATCGGCTCGATATAGGTACGATCGGCCAAGCCGGGATCAGTCATGATAGTAGCCGGATTCGAGTTGATCAGTACCACCTCGTACCCTTCTTCCTTAAGCGCCTTGACTGCCTGGGCACCCGAGTAGTCAAACTCGCAGGCCTGGCTGATGATAATCGGCCCGGAGCCGATAATAAGGATTTTTTTAATATCTTTACGTTTTGGCATGAAAAGACAGGGGTTAGGGGTTAGGGGTCAGGGGTCAGCCCTGCTGTTTCATCAGGTCGATAAACCGGTCAAAGAGATACATGGCATCATGGGGGCCGGGCGCGTGTTCCGGGTGATATTGGACGGAAAAAGCCGGAAACTCTGTATGGCGCATGCCCTCAAGGCTGTTGTCATTGAGATTGATATGGGTCACCTCAACTGCGTCGGGCAGACTGTCCGGATCCACACAAAAACCGTGATTCTGGGAGGTAATCTCCACCCGGCCGGTCTGCAGATCCTTAACCGGCTGGTTGCCGCCCCGATGGCCGAATTTCAGTTTAAAGGTGGAACCGCCATAGGCAAGGCCCAGGATTTGATGACCGAGACAGATACCGAAGATCGGTTTCTTACCCAGCAGGTTACGTATATTATCCACCACCCCGTCCACGCCTGCCGGATCACCGGGGCCATTGGACAAGAAAATGCCGTCCGGATCCAGTGCCAGCACCTCTTGGGCCGTGGTGGTGGCAGGCACGACCTGTACGCTGCATCCTTTTTCACTGAGGATGCGTAACTGATTAAACTTAATGCCGAAATCAAAAGCAACAACCTTAAATCTTTTCCCGTCCGACTCAGGATAACCGACCCCTCCTGCCGGTCCGTCATCTGTCCAGCCATAAGGGTCAGGAGAGGTTACCCGGGCCACCATGTCCCGGCCCACCAATCCCGGCCATTCTTGAGCCCGCCTGACCAGAGAGGCCTCATCCGGATCCTCGGTGGAAATTATGGCTTTCATGGCCCCTTCATTACGGATGATACGGGTCAGCATGCGGGTATCAATACCCTCAATACCGAGTACGTTAAACTTTTTTAAAAAATCGGCCAGGGTTCCGGTTGAACGGAAATTACTTGGCACGGCCTGGTACTCACGCATCAGAAAGGCACGGGGATGGATAGCCGTAGATTCCATATCCGCATCATTAATTCCGTAGTTGCCGATCAACGGGTAAGTCATGGTAACCAGTTGCCCGGTATACGAGGGGTCGGTGAGGATCTCCTGGTAGCCGCTCATGCTGGTGTTAAAAACAATTTCGCCCACTGCTTCCCCTGCTCCGGTAAAGGAACGACCGGTCAGGACAGTGCCGTCTTCAAGCGCAATTAATGCTTTCATAAAGAAACTAAGGTTGTGAAATTAAAAATTCGGTTTTATCAGGCTGCCAGCAACTCCATCACCATATCCGCCTGCCGTTGAACTGAGCCCTGCTGGGATCGGGCAAGCTCCTCCGCTGAGCGACACGCCTTCTGATACAACCGGGGATCTTCCATGTGGGCAGATATGGCATTTGCCAGCTCATCGGCATTTTTCACCTGAAACCCGGCACCGGCTGACAGAACCAGCTCAACCGCATCCCGAAAATCTTTCATAAAATGGCCAAAATAAACAGGCTTCTGCCAGCGAACCGGCTCCATGATATTATGACCGCCCTTATCCACCAGGCTGCCGCCGCAGAAGTTATAATCACCTGCCGAATATAATTCCGACAGCTCACCCACGGAGTCAACCAGCACAATATTTTTCTTCCGGCCCTGTGTAAAGCAACCTGAAAGAAGATCATACTCCAGGCCCGCGCTGTCCAGCATGCTCCTTACTTCCTGCAACCGTTCCAGGTGGCGCGGAGCAATGATCCAAAGCAAACCTGCAGCTGCTTTATCTCGCAAACGGTTGTACACGGGCAGCAGGAGCTTTTCTTCCCCGCTGCGCGTTGACCCGCAGATAAAAACTATCTCATTTTCCAGATTAAGGAGTTGCCGGTATTTTGTCTGAATCTGCTGAGGCTCCTGAACCTGCAAATCATATTTCATATTACCGCAGACCCGAATCCGGTTCCCGGCAGCCCCAAGCATACGATACCGCTCGCCGTCCTGCTCACGGATAACAGCAAAACCGGCAAAACCGCTGAGCAGTTCAGCCATGGTTTTTCGTATTCGCAAATACTGTTTACATGAGCGCTCAGACATTCGTCCGTTGAGCAGGAGCATAGGGATCCCGGCCTGCCTGGTCCGGGTCAGCATCATGGGCCACAACTCGGTTTCAAGACAGATATACATGTCCGGCCGTACGGTCTGCAACGCCCCGGCCACAGCCTGTGGGGTATCCAGAGGCGCCAGTCCACAACAGACATTCGCCTCCAGTTGGGACGAAGCCACTTCCTTTCCCTGACGTGTCATAGTGGTTAATACGAATCTGCAACCACATTGCTGGTCGGCCAGAGCAGAAATCAGAGCACGGGCAGCCTGGACCTCGCCGATTGATGCGGCATGAATCCAGATCAACAGACATTGGCCATCCCTGTCAATTTCAGGAAAACTACCCAGCCGTTTCTCAATTTCCCAGTCGGGAGCCACCAGCTTCAGAAGCGGTGTTACAACTACAAGCAGGACATGGACAACCGCGCCCAGTATGCGATATAGGCCAAAGATCAACGAATTCCCCTGTTTGTTCGCAAGCTGTCACACCAACCCCCATCTCTACACAAAACTAATTATTTAAACAGGATTACCAAAGAGAGTCAATAGCGAACAATTAGCGGCCGTTAGAAAATGAGGTTTCAGTTTTTCTTGACAACCCCGGCCATGGTTTGTAAGCAATCCTGTCAGCAATAACTTTGCTGCACAAGGTTGAAATTTGCTTCCATATGCAGCGGAATCGATTAAACCGGTTATAAAAACGTATCGCTGGAGACCTCAATGTATAAGCTGTTGTCAATTCTTATTATTTTTATCGTATCAGCGCTGTTTGTTTTTTCCGGACAACCTGTTTCAGCACAAGAAACTAAGGAAAAGAAAATGAAAGACGGACTGTATGCAAAAATAACCACGAACAAAGGTGACATCCTGCTTAACCTCTATTACGATAAGAGCCCGCTCACAGTAATCAACTTTGTCGGGCTGAGCGAAGGCACCATGACCTATGGTGGCGCAGACAAACCCACAGGAACTCGTTTTTACGATGGCCTCAAGTTTCACCGGGTACTAAAAGATTTTATGATCCAGGGTGGCTGCCCGCTGGGCACCGGCACCGGAGGCCCGGGCTACACCTTTGCAGACGAATTTGATTCTTCGCTGAAATTTACCGGACCGGGAATCCTGGCCATGGCCAATGCCGGACCAGGCACCAATGGTTCCCAGTTCTTTATCACCCATGTGGCCACCCCGCACTTAAACGGCAAACACACTATCTTCGGTCATGTGGTTGACAGCCAGGATGTAGTCAATGTAATTGCCCAGAATGACATCATCGAAAAGGTCGAGATCATCCGGGTGGGCACAAAAGCCGAGCAGTTCAAAACCGACCAGGCTGCCTTTGAACGTGCCCAGGATGATATTAAGGGGGCAAAGAAAAAGACTGGAGATGATGAGCAGAAAAAGACCATAAAAATGATCAAGCAAAAATGGCCGGAAGCCCATCACAGTCATACTGGGATGTACTGGGTTGTGACCAGGGAAGGCAAAGGCGACAAGCCTAAACCGGGCACCAAGATCAGCGCCCATTACACCGGTCGCCTGCTTACAAACAACAAAAAATTTGATAGCTCGTACGACCGCGGCGAGCCCCTTAAATTTGAAGTTGGTATTGGTCGGGTCATCAAGGGGTGGGACCAGGCATTGG
>JAUWLT010000198.1 GCA_030613515.1 Desulfobulbaceae bacterium | reverse complement strand
TGTTGGGCAGGGGGGGCATAACCCCATTGAACCGGCAGCGTACGGCGTGCCGGTTCTGTTCGGCAGCCATATGGAGGATTTCATGGAAATTGCCCATGATCTTGTTGCCTGCGGCGGGGCGGAGACAGTCACTGCTCAATCTCTTGCAACTATCGCATCCGGTATTCTTAAATCTGATGACGTCCATGCTGCCATGGCTGAGTCAGCCAGGGCACTTGTTGAGCAACATCGCGGTGGCTTAGCCAACCATCTGCAGGCAATACACCGGCTGCTGCAGAAGTGAAACCCAATGTTTTCCCCGCCTGACAAAACACGACCTTTTGTTCAGTGGTGTGACCACAACATCCTGATACCGGTCACCCTCTGTTGCATTCTGGGTACTGTAACCGGTCGCCGACAACCGTCTGTTCTGCCAGAAACAGCAGCTGTTATTGTCCTCCTTCTGCTGGTCCTGATTGCGATTATCCTTTATTTTCAGCAAAAAAAAGCTGCCCTGTTCCTGGCTCTACCCCTGTTTTTCTTGGTCGGTCATCTCAATACCGTCCACCATGTTAAAGCACCGCTGGCGGCCGGCCACATCTTCAATCTGCTCAACCAGCAAAGAAGTGTAACCCTGGTCGGCACCCTGGCAACCATGGTTGAACAATACAGTGAAAAATCCCGCTTTGAAATTCAGGTCAAGGAGATACTGGTTCATGGTGAACATTCAAGCCGGCAGCCTGTCCATGGCCGGGTGCGGTTGTCCATGCGCGGCAAAACCGATAGTCTGCAACCGGGTTCCACCCTGATGATCCTTGCAAAAGTGGGAAGAATAACGAACTTTAAAACACCTGGTGGTTTTGACTATAAGGGCTATATGGCGGCCGGGAATATATATGTCAGTGGCTGGATAAAAGACAGGCAGCATATTATCCAGGTCCGGGACCAGACACAATCGCGCCTGCAACAACTGCGTTATGTGCCGGAACAGGTCAGGCAAAAGGTAGCCCTTTTTCTTGCACGCCATCTGGACCCTGACGTCTCCGGTCTATACCAGGCCTTACTGGTCGGCAGTCGGGCAGGAGTATCAAAGCCTGTCCTGGAACAGTTCAAGGCCACCGGCACCATGCATCTGTTAGCCATCTCCGGCCTGCATATGGGATTGTTAGGCCTGATGATCGGATCAACACTCAACTGGCTGCTGAAACGTTCCCAGTGGCTGATGTTGCATGTCCATGTACCCAGCCTGGCGTTGATCGGTACCTTGCCGATTCTTGTTGGTTATGGATTCATTGCCGGCATGAACACACCGGTCCTGCGGGCGCTGATAATGGCAGTAGTCCTGCTGACAGCTGTAATTGTTCGCAGGCAGCACAGCCTGCTCCATCTTGTGGCCGCGGCTGCCCTGGTGGTGCTGAGCGCGAGTCCTCTGGCCCTGTTCACGGTTTCTTTTCAACTCTCATTTGCTGCCGTCACTGCCCTGGCCCTGTTTTTTCCGCAACTCATCAGCACAGCCCAGCTCGATGCTCCGAAGCCGGGAAGAGTGGCAACTCTTGGCGGCTACGCAAAAACAGCGCTGTTGGTCTCAATTACGGCAACCCTGGGCACCCTGCCTTTCATGCTGCTTCACTTTAACCGCTTTTCTACAATCGGCCCGGTTATGAACCTGATTGTGGAGCCTTTTCTCTGCTTCTGGGCTCTTCCCTGGGGGCTTGTTGCCATTCCCCTGATCTTCATTGCTCCACAGGCGGCTGTACTGTTTCTCAAAATCGGCAGCCTGGGTATTGCAGCCGGTCAACAGTGTACAGCCCTGGGCGCTGCAATTCCCTTTGCCTCGCTGTGGACCATCACACCGACAACATTAGAAATTTCCCTGTATGGCCTTCTGCTTCTGGGCTGGCGTCTCCGGCCGCAACCAGCCAGGATCGGAAAAATTACTACCCTGGGAGGACTGCTGCTTATGCTCCACTTCACCTGGGGCCTCTGGTTGCCGGAAAAACCAGGCGACAGTCATATAACCTACCTGGATGTCGGCCAGGGTTCCACTTCGTTCCTGCACCTGCCCGATGGATCACGGATCCTTATTGATGGAGGCGGCACAAGGAACAGCAGTTTTAATGTCGGGGAACGAATCATTGGCCCATACCTGTGGAAGCAACGGATCTGGAGACTTGATCAGGCCATCATCACCCATCCCCACAGTGATCACTTCAACGGCATGGACTTTGTGCTCACTCATTTTCGACCAAAAGTACTGTATATCAACGGTGACCAGCGCAGTGAAGGAAACTATATACAAATCCTTGACCAGGCCAGGCAGCAGGGGGTCGATATCATTGTACCCGATGCCGACAAGGACATTGTCCGGGATAGGGACTTTCAACTTGTGATCATGGGGATGAACGGGCTCCCCATTAAGCAAAATGCTTCTGTAAACGATAAATGTCTGGTGCTGAAATATACACAAGGAAGGCGGGCATTTCTTTTTCCGGCAGACATCAGCCGAAAAAGTGAAAACATTCTTATTGAGGAACGGGTGAAACTGACAGCCGACGTACTGCTTGCATCTCACCACGGGAGCGCGACCTCAAACAGCAAGCAGTTTATTACTGCCGTCAACCCATCGCTTATTGTCGTTTCAGCCGGCAAAACAGGACAGGCACATTACCCTGCTCCGGCAAATTTTGTATTCTGGAAGGAACAACATATCCAGACCCGCATCACCAGGGACCAGGGAACCATCACCTGTACAACAGATGGCAGCAAACTGGACTGCACAGACTTTGTAGACAAGTAGCAATCAAACAAAACAAAAACGTTATAAACGTTTAACTTTCCGCTCTCAACTGTTCAACTATCAACTCCGGAAAAGCCGGCTATATCTCGGTAAAATCCGTTGGCGGTCTGCGCAGGAATTTCACAAACTTCTGTTTTTCAATACAATTCGTGTACGCGTCCTCGGCACTGATTTTCTTCTTCTCCAGCAGTGCCATAATGGCATCGTCAACAGTCTGCATGCCGTATTTTTTACCGGTCTGCATAACAGATGGAATCTGGTACGTCTTGGACTCACGGATCAGGTTGCGCACTGCAGGTGTACAGATCAAAACTTCCAGGGCAGCAACCCGTCCCCTGATATCAACACGCTTGAACAGTGCCTGTGAAACCACAGCTTTAAGCGCATCAGCCAAGGTAGAACGTACCTGCCCCTGCTGGTTTGCAGGAAAAATTTCAACAACACGATCAACCGTTTTCATGGCATTCATGGTGTGCAGGGTACCGAACACCAGGTGACCGGTCATGGATGCCTCCATGGCAAGGGAAATGGTTTCAAGATCACGCATCTCACCAACCATGATAATATCCGGATCCTCACGCAGGGCTCCGCGCAGGGCAGCGGAAAAACTTTTGGTATGGGTACCGACCTCACGATGGTTGACTATACAGCCCTGACTCTTATGAACAAACTCGATGGGATCCTCGATGGTTAGAATATGATCGCTCCTGGTTCGGTTTGCCTCGTCGATAATAGCAGCCAGGGTGGTTGATTTACCGGAACCGGTTGGACCGGTCACCAGCACAAGTCCTTTAGGCAGGTTTGCAAGTTTGGAGATGACCCTGGGCAGGCCCAACTGGTCACAGGTGAGAATATCACTCGGAATTTCACGAAAAACTGCGCCGATACCGTACTTCTGCTGAAAAAAGTTGCAACGATAACGGGCAAGACCCGGTATTTCATAACCGAAATCCATGTCCCCGCGTTCTTCAAAGATCTTAATTTTGTCTTCAGGACAGATCTCGTACAGCATGGACTTCAGGGTCTCATCTTCCATGGTCTTAAACTTCACCCGTTCAATATCACCATGGACTCGCAACACCGGCTGCTGGCCTGCAATCATATGAAGGTCAGATGCACCTTCATCGTTCATCAACTTAAAAAATGCATCTATCTGTGCCATTCCTCTCTCCTTTTACTAATAGACCGGATGCTGCTTTCGACTCGTATCCATCCGGAAACGATCACATTCAAATATAATATCATGTTTATTCAGAAAACTACAGTTTTACGAATATAGCTGACAATCTCATCAACATCGTCCATGATTTCAAAGAGTATAAGGTCGTCTTTTGCTATTTTCCCATTGCCGAGCAACTGTTCACGAAGCCAGTCAACAAGCCCGGTCCAGAACATTGAGCCGACCAGAATAATCGGAAATGGTTTAATTTTCCTGGTCTGAATCAGGGTCAGAGATTCAAAGAGTTCATCCAAGGATCCAAAACCGCCGGGCATGCAGATGAAGGCCATGGAGTATTTCATAAACATGACTTTACGTACAAAAAAATAACGAAAATCCAAGGGAATATTTACATAAGCGTTCCCTTCCTGTTCGTAGGGCAGGTCGATGTTCAGCCCGATGGATAATCCTTGGGCATCGGTTGCCCCACGGTTGGCAGCTTCCATTATTCCCGGCCCGCCACCGGTAACAATCCCATAGCCATGCTCCGACAACCGCCTGGCAACTTCACGGGCAAGTATATAATCCGGGTGCTCTTCAGCGACCCTGGCAGACCCGTAAATCGTAACGGACGGTCGCTTAACGCTGGACAGGGTATCAAAACCGTCAACAAATTCGGCCATGATCCTGAACATTCTCCAGGAGTCTCCACTGGTCATCTTGTCAAGACAATACTGGCTCTCCCGCCTGGCCTGCTTTCTGTACTTCGAAGTCATCAATTCTCCCCTAACCCGCATTTCTCACCACTTTCCTGCTGCAAGCTTGAATATCGGCTCCCCACAACCGTTTCCTCGGTCAAGGGTGCTCGACATACTGTCAAGTATGCCTGCGCGCCCTTTTGGTCGGAAACGCTTGCGGGAAACCAGGT
>JAUWLT010000267.1 GCA_030613515.1 Desulfobulbaceae bacterium | reverse complement strand
CACCTCACTCGCCACTTGTGCTTCATCCCGGCGCAACAGGGGATAACCTTTCGGTACTAGGCCGGACTTTTACGCCTCCATCATCTCTCAGGCTGTCATCTTTGTTTCCGTCAAAGGATCAAAGCAGACTTCCATGGCCCGAACCGGGCAACCGGTGACACAGAGTCCGCAGGCCGTACATTTCTCAGGGTCAAAGATCACCTTCATCTCCGGCCGCTGCACATAAAGTGCACCTACGGGGCATATACCGGTACAGGCACCACACTGGAAACACTTGGTGTCATCACGACGAACCTTGCCGGCCAGCCGCTCAGCCTTTACGCCCAGGCTTTTGAGATAATCCAGTGCCTCGTGCACATTTTCCTTTTGTCCCTTTAACTCCAGGACCATGATCCCGTCCCGCTGGGGCCGGATATCCGCTTTCAAGATATTAAACTCCACATCATAGCGTTTCACCAACCGGTAAATAATCGGCTGGTCCGAGGTCTCTTTAGGGTAACGGAGCAGATATATTCTGGTATACATGGATCTCTCAGGTAAAGGTATAAGGTATAAGGTAAATATGCTGCGGCCGCTGGTTGATGTCAAGTCCGCTCTTTACTGAAGCGCTCCAGCAGGGCTAACAGCTGTTTTGGCTCTGCTTCAGTGTCAAGTTGCAGGAGCTGATCCGGGACCAGCTCATCCGGGGATTCAAACTTCTCTTTCTGCTTGACAAATATCTCCCAGCGACCGTCTGAGACTGCCGCCGGATCCTTGGCCCGCAGGTCAAGACGGCGTTTGACCTCCTTGTCCGAACAGGTGCAAAGGATAAAGAATACATCAACTCCTTTTGAGCCGGCCAGAGCCAGCACCTTTCTTCGATCATCACGTCTGCTGTAAGAACCATCCAGCACCACTCCCTCGGCCCCCTGCTGCAAATCCTGTTCTGTTCGCTCAAGCATTGCCTGGTAGGTTTTTTCCGTGAACTCAGGGCTGTAAAGCCCCTGCCCCAACTCGTCAAGCCTGCGCTCGTTAGCTGCCAGGCCGGCCAGTTCTTTGCGGACTCGGTCGGTGTTGTAATAGGAAAAATGGTGCGTTGCGGCAAACAGCTCAGCCAGGGTTGATTTTCCCGAGGCGATCAAGCCAAAAAATATATAGATCGTTCCCTTGTTCATCGTAAGACACGAAGCAATCAGCTGATATAACTCTCTGCCAGCTCAAAATATTTGGCAGACGCCTGGGTGCTGCTCTTTTTCACCGCTTCATCCACTGCCGGATCAGCGGCCGTTAACAGGCCGATCTTACCGCGCACATAGGACCGGTAACATTTATAAAAGTTAAGCATCTCCTTAAGGCTTTTATCGGCAGAGCGATCACAGAACTGATCAATACAGTAATCCGATAACTCCTGCAGACCGTGGAAGTCGAGATCCATGGCGAGAAAGGCCATATCACTTGCCACATCACAGTAACGGAAGCGTCGATTAAATTCGATACAGTCGTAGATATACACCTTTTCGGCCAGGCAGATATTTGCCGAGTAGAGGTCCCCGTGGCAGTCGCGAATATAACCACCATCAATGCGCCGCTCAAAGAGCTCTTCCCGGGCAAGAAAATCTTTTGACCAGTTCGAAATCCGGTCAAACTGCTCCTGACTGATAGCCCCGGCGCCAATGAAGTCTTTAGTCTGCTCAAAGTTTTCCAGCACATTGACGGCCACAGACTCAGCAGTACCATAGCCGTCAATATCTTCGTTACAATCAGCCTGCCGGTAAAAGGGAACCAGCACATCTACCAGGGCGTTAATCTGCTCCCGGCCAACTTGACCTGTTTCAATCAAATTGACCATCATCCGATCTTCCGGCATCCGCACCATTTTAACGCCATACTCCACGACGTTGCCGCTGCCGTTCAGCCCATAGCCGTCTCCCTCACGGGTTATTGTAACCAACCCCAGGTAGATATCAGGACAGAGGCGCCGATTGAGGAGCAGTTCCTGTTCACAGCAGTACTTTCGTTTTTCCAGGGTGGAGAAGTCAAGAAACCCGAAATCAACCGGTTTCTTAAACTTGTAGACAAAATCTCCAGCCAGCAGCACAAATGAAATATGGGTCTGCACGAGCTGGATATCCCCGGCAGGGTGATCATAAATTTGCGGTTGCAGAAGGGCGGAAATATAGCCCGGCAGATTATCGTTTGCCATTATGTCTCCAAAATTATGTTCCCCGCACCAGGGAACGATATCATCAGGAACCGCCACAGGCGGGAAATATAAACCTTGCACCTTATACCTTATACCTTATACCTTAGCAACATAGCTTATACTAACCCGCATTTCTCACAAGAATCTGCTGCAAAGCCGGTAAGCACCATGTCTACTGCGTTGCATCCCCAAAAACATTCTCGACATACTGACAGTATGCCTGCGAGTGTTTTCAGGACTGCGCCTTGTATCCACAGCACTTATCGGCCTTTCGCGACGATCCTTGTGAGAAATGCGGGCTAACAGCCCACCCGGACAACAACCTCTATCATTATGATATACGTCCCATGAACGAACAACAGTTGCTGACCCTGCTGCAACAGGTACAGACCGGAAGCATGAGCACTGACCAGGCCGTGCACAAATTACGCCTCCTGCCGGTGGAAGTTTTGGATTCGGCCCGCCTGGACCACCACCGTCAACTGCGTACCGGTCTGCCCGAAGCGGTTTTCGGTGCAAACAAAACCGTTAACCAGTTAATCGAAATCCTGGAGGCCATGCTAAAATCTCAATCCGTGGTTCTGGCCACCCGGGTTGACCCGGAAAAGGCAGAGCAAGTCTGCGAACGGGTCGACGGGCTTTATTATCATGACACTGCTCGTATACTCACCGGCAATAATCGCTATATCCCGGCAGAAAACGGGCGGGGCACGGTAGTCCTGGTTACCGCGGGAACTTCGGACATGGCCGTTGCCGAGGAGGCCCGTCTCTGCCTGCAATACTTCGGCCACAGGGTAGAGACAGTCTACGATGCCGGGGTTGCGGGGTTGCACCGGATCCTTGCCCATTGTGAACTCTTACAAAAGGCCTCGGTGCTGATCGTGGTTGCCGGCATGGAAGGCGCCCTTCCCTCGGTGGTGGCGGGCATGACACCGGCACCGGTGATAGCGGTACCCTGTTCCATCGGCTATGGCACCGGAGCAGGAGGTTTCTCCGCCCTGCTCGGCATGCTTAACAGCTGTGCTCCCGGCCTTGCAGTGGTTAACATTGATAACGGATTCGGCGCGGCCTGCATGGCTGCGGCAATAAACAGGAAGA
>JAUWLT010000017.1 GCA_030613515.1 Desulfobulbaceae bacterium | reverse complement strand
ATTTGGGCATATTCTTTCAGCCAGTCGAGGTAAAACAGGTAGTCTTCATCTGCAAAAAAACATGATTGCCGGTTATTCCCTCGTTGTATGATATGAAGTGGAATGTCGGGCACAATGATTCGGGATCGTCTCGGCATGTTACGATTGATAATACAAATAACAGCAGAACTCAACAAAAAAAACGTGGTCTGTCCCCTATTATTCTATTATTTATTCCAACAGCCTTGGTCCCAGCACAGGATGATTAAGGTATTGCCGTGCCTCTTCCAGGCTCTTGATAGCATAATGTTTTGCAGTTGTACTTCTCCCCAGCCCATCAATCTGGGGGAAGATGTACCACATCCAGTGAGTTCGCTTCTGGCCGCTTCTAAGCTCGGCCAGAACATTCTCGTAAATACCTGCTTGTGCGTCCGTGAAACGGTTTAAGTCAAATGTGTTGTCGTGGTCGGTAATCACAGCTCTACCTTTCTCTGCTACTTCACGCACTGTTTATGAGGACGATATCCAGAGTTCACCGCCTCATTCACTGATTTAAAGACCTTCACACAATTCTTGCAATTATAATGTTGGCAGCCCGAACCGTGAAAAACGTGGCTCTTCACATTCCCATGATAAATACTTGATCCACTCGGAACTACATTGCTTGTTTTTGCGTTGCTGGTTCTTTTACCCTTCCTCCACTCCCAAGGAGGAGCAGGATTATTATCACGCCATAATCCTATCCGGGCAATCTTCGCCATCTGTTCAAGGGTCAGCCACTCAGAACAAAACGATGCTTTACAATATTTTCGATACTGCCAAGCATAACCAGCACGAATGATCTCTTTATTTACATTAGTATTCCCGACAAACACGACGCCAACAGAACGACCATACCTGTCAGTATCATAAATTTTTACTCTGACTGTCTTCCCAGCAACGAAAGAGGATGTAAACTTCTTGGCCTTCTTGCCGAATGCCTGCCCATTCTCAGGAGTATCTATACCATAGAGCCTGATCTTGGTTTGTCTGTATTGGTTGTTGAGAATTGTGATCGTATCCCGGTTGACCGAGCAGCACATTTGCATCGCAAAAAAGTTGTTGAAATCCTGGATTGTGTTTTTGCACTATTTCGTCTTGTTTTTCTTCCAAATGAGTCATAATCGAGTCATATAACGAAAAAAGCACTTAGAGCCGAAGCCCCAAGTGCTTGATTTTACTGGTCGGAACGAGAGGATTTGAACCTCCGACCACTTGACCCCCAGTCAAGTGCGCTACCAGACTGCGCCACGTTCCGAAAATCGTGATTTGTTGTAGCATCTGCGGGTTGATGCTGTCAACAGCTTCTTGAGTTATCGTTGTCTCAAGAGGGAGAAATTGTTTTCAATATTTCCTGCAACTCCTGTTTAATCATTCCAAGGTGGTTGCTGCTTACCTCAGGACTCTTTCCTGGTACCGGTACTTGGGGACTGGAGCCGGATTCTTTCAGCAGCCGTCTTGCCCCGGCAATGGTGTAGCCATCGTCGTGGAGCAGGGTCTTTATCCGCAGCAGATTTTCAACATCTTTTCTGCGGTACAGCCGTTGCTTCGACTTTGCCCGCCTGGGTCTAATGACCTTGAATTCAGATTCCCAATAGCGCAGGACATGGGGATCAACACCAACGAGACTGCTGACCTCACCTATCCGGAAGTATACCCTGTCCGGTATTTCAGTTGTCCTGGTATGGGTAGATTTCACGCCTGCCGTAGAGCTGATTCCTTTAACGGGTGTAACGCCCTGTTGATTTCAAGCAATACGCGACTCCGACAAATACCCTGTGAGCATTTGCCATCATACAGAATAGCGTTGCCTGAACAGTTTTATTGTAAACGCAAATCTTGTTTCCCGCAAAAACTTATTTGTTCAAACGCTCCCGCAATCGTTTCGACGGGCGAAAAGAAACCATCTTGCGCTTGGTGATGGTCATGGACTCACCGGTACGTGGATTGCGTCCACGTCGGGGCGATTTATCACGTACCGTCAGGGTTCCGAACTGAACCAACTTAAGCGACTCACCACTGATCAAGGTATCCTTCATAGTTGCAAAAATCGTATCAACCATTTCAGAAGCATTGCGCTGGGAGACCCCAAGTTTCTCATTTACTGCCAGGGCCAGTTCTTTACGGGTAACATTTTTTTTCTTCATTTATTCTTTTCCTTCCCGATATCGACCGCCGAAGCCGGACATCAGCGAATGTACAATTTTATTATGAAAACCGTCAACCGTTTCATCATCCAGTGTCTTCTCGTCTGACCGGTATGTGACGGTTAGTGCAACGCTTTTCATCCCCTCATCAATAGGTTTACCACTATAGACATCAAATATATCCGCGTAAACAACATTTTCAATCTTATGGGCAATGATATCCTGCAGCAAGGCTCCGGCTGGAACATTCTCAGGAACCAGCAGGGCAATATCCCGTTTCACGGACGGAAAGCGCGGCAGTGAACCGAAAGCCTTATCAATCCGGGGCAGATCCAGCAGTGCTTCCAGATCAAGTTCCAAGAAATAGACATCCTGCTTAACAGCAAACTCCCGGGCTGCCTTACGGGTCAGTTTGCTGATGATGCCGAGTTCCTGATCACCATCCATAATGCGAATGGTAAAGGACGGCTCTCCATAGGGCTGAACATTTTCAGGATCTGCAAGAAAGCTGATAACACCGGATTTACCCTGTACACGCAATGACTGCAACAGGGACTGAGCAGCACCTTTGATATCATAAACATCCGTCCTGTCACTGGAAAAATAGAGGGGATTGGCATCCGGATATCGGGCACCGCTCATCACAGCGCAGAACTGGTAGCGTTCCTCGGGCAGCACACCCTCGGCTACAAAAGAGAAAACTTTGCCGATCTCAAAGAGACGGATATCTGTCTGCTGGAAGTTAATATTACGACGGATATTTTCCAGCATGCCCGGCAGGAGCATGGTACGCATCACTGCCTGCTCTTCGGTCAACGGATTAAGAAGTTTGACGCATTGCCTGCGGGAATCATCATCAGCCA
Source organism: Desulfobulbaceae bacterium (assembly GCA_030613515.1). Taxonomy (GTDB): domain Bacteria; phylum Desulfobacterota; class Desulfobulbia; order Desulfobulbales; family Desulfobulbaceae; genus Desulfobulbus_C. The sequence goes on along the minus strand of JAUWLT010000017.1, from coordinate 21,130 downwards.
ATGCCAGCATATCGAAATGATTCTCTGCCACAAAGGAGTAGTTAATGGCCTCAAAAAAACCCAGAGCAGTGAATATCGATCCGGTTTTCTGCCTGAGCAGTCGCAACGGGTCGCGCTGTGGGTAGTCCATGGCAATGGTGGGCAGCGTAGTTGGAATCTCATTGTAACCAACCAGGCGGGCGATCTCTTCCACCAGGTCAACTTCCCGTTCAATATCTATGCGAAAACTGGGAACCGTAACCTGAAGAATGTTTTCTCCCTTATCGATCACCTCAATTTCTATCCCGCGCAGGTACCCGGCCACCTGATCGCTGGTTAAGTCAGTACCTAACAACTCGTTGACCCGCTGAACCCGGAGATCAAGTTTCAGCAGATCTTTTTTACCCGGATACTTATCTACACCACCGGTAACAACCTGGGCATCGGCAAGTTCACACATCAACTGCACGGCCCGTTCCATCGCATTTAAAATCCCGTTTGGGTCTACGCCACGTTCAAACCGGTAAGACGCCTCAGAGGGAAGGTTCAGGATGCGGGCTGTACGACGGATGGAGACAGGATTAAAACAGGCCGACTCCAACAGCAGTTCCGTGGTTGCGTCGGTGACCTCGGAATCAAGACCGCCCATGACACCGGCAACAGCAATCGGTTTATCACTATCACAGATCATGAGCATGTCAGGACTCAACTCTCGATCCGTGTCATCTAATGTGGTGAAGGTTTCCTCGTTACCCCTGGGACAGCGGACAACAATGGCTTTGCCTGCAAGTTTCTGAAAATCAAAGGCATGCAGCGGCTGACCATACTCAAGCATGACAAAGTTGGTAATATCAACAATGTTGTTGATGGGTCGCATACCGACAGCCATGAGCTGACGCTGCAACCACCAGGGCGAGGGTTTGATAACCACGCCCGTCAACTTGCGGGCTGCATACCTGGGGCAAAGTTCCGGCTCTTCAATGGTGACTGTAAAATCAACCCCGGATCCATCAGGCGTGGGTGTTTCTGTGACAGGAGGGGTAATTGTCTGGTGAGTAAAGCCTGCAACTTCTCGGGCAACACCAAGTACGCTTGCGCAGTCAGAACGATTAGGAGTGAGGTCGATTTCGATCATGGTATCAATGAGGTCAAGCACTTTCACCAGGGGAAGCCCTGAAGCCAGGCTGGAATCAAGTTCCATAATGCCGGCATGATCTTCACTGATACCTAATTCACGCCAGGAGCAGAGCATACCCATGGACACTTCGCCGCGAACCTTGGCCTTTTTTATCTTATGGCCATCAGGCAGACAAACACCAGGCCTTGCAATGGCCGTTATCAGGCCTGCCCGCACGTTGGGTGCCCCGCAGACAACAGGTACCGTCTCATCACCAACCTCAACCTCGCACAGGGTTAAACGATCAGCATTGGGATGTTTTTGAACAGAAATAACTTTAGCGGTTACTATGGCGTCAAGGCCTGCGTACAGCTCCTGAACCGCATCAACCTCAAGGCCTAACATCGTAAGACGGTCGGCCATCTGGTCGGGGTTCAAACCTTCAATGGAAATATACTCACTGAGCCAACTGAGGGTGAATTTCATGGGATAACTTTCCTGTATAAACCAATAGCTGAAGAGGGCTCAAGAGATTCCGATCAAAACTGGCTGAGAAACCTGAGATCGTTTTCATAGTAGAGCCGGATATCATCAATGCCGTACTTGAGCATGGCAATACGCTCCACACCAAGGCCGAATGCAAAGCCTGAAAACTCATCCGGATCATACCCGACCATCTTCATGACCTCGGGGTCTATCAACCCTGCACCGAGTATTTCAATCCAGCCGGTACGTTTACAGATCCTACAGCCTGAACCGCCACAGAAAACACAGGCAATGTCAACTTCGGCACTGGGCTCTGTAAAGGGAAAAAAACTGGGTCGGAAGCGGAGTGGCAGGTCATCCCTGAACATTCGGTGGATAAAAGAGGAAAGAACACCCTTTAAATCGGCAAAGGAAACCTTGCGATCCACAAGAAACCCTTCTACCTGAACAAACATCGGGGTGTGGGTAATGTCGGAGTCGCAGCGGTATACCTTGCCCGGTGCAATATAGCGCAGGGGCGGTTCCTGGTTTTCCATGATCCGCGCCTGCATGGGCGAGGTATGGGTGCGCAGGAGGATGGAGTCGGACACATAAAAGGTGTCGTGCATGTCCCGGGCAGGATGATGCTTGGGAATGTTGAGCGCTTCGAAGTTGTAATGATCGGTCTCTACATCCGGCCCCTCGGCTACGGCAAATCCCATGCCTTCAAAAACTGCACAGATTTCATCCATCACCTGGGTTACGGGATGCAGCTTACCAAAGGGGAGGGATCGCCCGGGCAGACTTAAGTCAACGTCTTCAACAATTCCCCCGCCACTGGACTCCAAGACCTCTTTTTTATCCTGAAAAAGCTCTTCAACGCCTTTCTTGATAGTGTTGGCCAGCTTACCAAGCCTGGGCCGGTCCTCTTTCGATACCTTGCCCAGCTGCTTCATGGTTGAAGACAGCAATCCTTTGCGACCCAGGAACTTGACCCGGAACTCTTCCAGGGCTGCCTTATCACCGATGGCATGCAGAGCTTCCTCAGCCTCGGCTTTCAGCCTCTGCAGTTCATTTTCCATTTCCTTATCAAGCAGTCTTGAAGCCGGCTGCCTTCACAACTTCGGTGAATGCGTGGGGATCCACAATAGCCAGGTTGGACAAAACCTTACGGTCAAGCTCGATCTCAGACTGTTTCAGGCCATGGATCAATTTGCTGTAGCTGGTGCTGTTCAAGTTGGCAGCTGCAGTAATTCGGGTAATCCACAAACGGCGGAAATTTCGTTTATTTGTTCTCCGATCCCGATAGGCATAACAAAGCGCCTTGTCTACGGCCTCAGTGGCTGTACGATAGAGACGGCTCTTGCCACCCCGATACCCTTTAGCCATCTTCAGTACTTTATTTCTTCTACGGCGGGCCTTAAACCCGCGTGTTACGCGTGGCATGGTTATACTCCAGTATATTTTCTACAAAAATTCGCTGTAACCTTTACAAGCTGTACTTTTTACAGTTATCGATCACAGGCTATGTAACTAAATGGTATAATTAACTCCAAAGTTGTAAGCTGTCAGAGGTGCCACAGATTTATGCAGATAAGCGCAGACTTCGAGCGCTCTTGTTCGCTATAGCCTGCTATGCGGGCAAGAGCGATCGTGCAGGTAAGCGTAGACCCCGAAGCTGTGGTGCCTGTGATCGCTTACCTTTTACAGGTAGGGCAGCATACGCTTTACAGCCTTGGTATCAGCCGCGTCAACAAGGCCGCTCTTACGAAGGTTGCGTTTTCGCTTAGTGGATTTCTTAGTCAGGATATGGGAGGTGAAGGCCTTGCTACGGCGAATTTTGCCGGAGCCTGTCGCCTTGAAGCGCTTTGCCGCCCCCCTGTTGGTTTTCATCTTAGGCATGATAGTTTCTCCTTCCATTGGCAGGACGTGCGCCCGCAAAATAATATCACTATTAGTAACTTCTCAAAAAGGAAATAGTAAATAGAGAAGAAAAAAGAATGTTGCCAACCGTCTTTTCCCTTTTCCTATTTCCTTTCCCCTATTCCTTTTCTCAGGGCTTAGGGCCGACAAACATAACCAGCTGCCGCCCTTCCATCCGTGGCTCCTGGAGGATAACGCAATCCTCACGCAGGGCATCTGCAATCCTGTTGATCGCGGCAAGACCAACGGACTGGGCATAAATAATTTCACGGCCTCGAAAACGCATGGTCACTTTAACCTTGTTCTTCTGGCTCAAAAACTTCTTGATCCTCTTGATCTTGAAGTTGAGATCATGCGTTTCGGTTTTGGGCCTGAACTTGATCTCTTTCGTCTCAATGACCGTTTGTTTTTTCTTTGCTTCCTGCTGTTTTTTCTTCAGCTCATACCGGTACTTGTCGAAATTCATAACCCGACAGACCGGGGGTTTGGCCTTACCCGAAACTTCGACCAGATCAAGATCCTGATCATATGCAATATCCATGGCTTTCTCAATGGGAACAACACCTAACTGTTCACCATCGGCATCTACTAACCGGACTTCCGGGTATCTGATCGCCTCGTTAACCTTAACCTTAATCTCTTGCTTCTGGGGAAGTTTCCTGCCTCTTCGTTTAATGTCCAATCCTCCTGGTTATAATAACTGCAGCCTGTCACCTGAATCCGTGACGAAAAGTGCTTGAAGATTCATTATCTAACTGAATCTGCAAAGTACTCACGGATTCAGATGTCAGGCTATTTTTATCCCTTCTTCACATTCCCTGCGCACCATGTCGGCAAATTCCAGCGGCGGCATGGGGGGCAGGTTATCTCCGTTGCGCTTGCGCACTGTGACCGTACCATCCTCCTTCTCACGCTCACCGATGATAAGCATGTACGGCACCTTCATGATCTGTGCTTCCCGAATCTTGTAGTTAAGCTTCTCGTTTCGCAGGTCCTGCTCAATTCGAACGCCCGCTTTACGCAAGTCGGCATAAACTTTTTTGCAGTACTCGGCCTGGTCATCGGTGATATTCATGATCCTGGCCTGTTCAGGTGCCATCCACAACGGGAAAGCGCCGGCATAATGCTCAATCAATACACCGATAAAACGCTCAAGTGAACCCATCAAGGCCCGATGGATCATGATGGGCTGGTGCTCGGCACCATCTGCCCCGGTATAGGTCATTTCAAAACGCTCGGGCAGGTTAAAGTCCACCTGGATAGTAGAACACTGCCAGGAACGACCCAGCTGATCCTTGATCTTAATATCTATTTTGGGACCATAGAAAACACCCTCGCCCGGATCAATCTCGTAGGCCAGTCCCTTCTTATCCATGGCCTGTTTCAGGGCTTCGGTGGACAAATCCCAGTTCTCATCACTGCCCACATATTTATCAGGTCTGGTGGACAGGTAGACATCATACTCATCAAAACCAAAGGTCTTAAGAATATGCAGGTTGAGATCAATGATATTGAAAATCTCGTCTTCCAATTGGTCGGGCCTACAAAAGATATGGGCGTCATCCTGGGTAAAACCACGTACCCGCATCAGTCCATGCAAAGCTCCGGTACGCTCGTACCGGTAGACGGTGCCCAGTTCACACCAACGGATGGGAAATTCCCGGTAGCTGTGCTTATCGGCATTATATATCCCGATATGAAAGGGGCAGTTCATGGGCTTGAGCTGGTAGGCGACCTCGTCGATCTCCATAGCCGAGTACATGTTCTCACTGTAGAAATCGAGATGACCGGATGTCTTCCACAGATCCTGCCGGGCAATATGCGGGGTGTAGAGCAGTTGGTAACCGTGCCTGTAATGCTCGTCCTTCCAATAGTCCTCAATTAACCTGCGCAGTTGGGCACCACGGGGCTGCCAGAGGATCAGGCCCGGACCGATTTCGTCCCGGATGGTGAAGAGACGCAACTGTTTACCAAGTTTACGGTGATCGCGTTTTTTGGCCTCTTCAAGCCTGTTCAAATATCTTTTCAGTTCTTTTTTATCAAAAAAAGCAGTGCCGTACAACCGGGTAAGCATGGGGTTCTTTTCATCACCCCGCCAGTAGGAGCCGGCAACCCGCAGCAGTTTAAAGCTCTTCAGCCAGGAGGTGTCCGGAATGTGGGGGCCACGGCAAAGATCAATAAAATCACCTTGCTGATACAGGGACACGATTTCAGTATCCATATCCTTGAGCAACTCGACCTTGTAGGTCTCGCCCTGCTTGTCAAAAAACTCGATTGCCTCAGCAACCGGCATCTCACAACGCTCAAAAGGCAGACGAGCCTTAACGATCTCGGCCATCTTCCCTTCTATGGCTGCAAAATCGTCCGGGGTAAAGGAAACTTCACGATCAAAATCGTAATAATATCCGTCTTCAATGGCAGGACCGATGGCAACCTTTACGTCCTGACCATACAGTTCCTTCACAGCCTGAGCCATAATATGGGCGCTGGAATGACGCAGAATATGCAAACCTTCCTCAGACTTCATGGTAACCGGTTCAAGCACGGCGTCTGCAGTTAGAGATACGGACAGGTCCATGGGCTCTCCGTTGCATAGAACAGCAACAGCCTGTTTGCGCTGTTTGTTGGACACCAGTTCCTTGAGCGCATCCTGTGCTGAAACAGCGGCAGGAAAGGTCTTGGATTCCCCTCCGGCTATGGAGACTGTAATATCGGTCATGTTAAGCTGTTAAAAAGGAAAGGCTAACGAGCCTGGGGCCACAGTTGCCGGACTCTTAGCCTTTATCACTAAAATGGTAGGCGCGGGCGGTGTCGAACCGCCGACCTCTACCGTGTCAAGGTAGCGCTCTCCCGCTGAGCTACGCGCCTGCAAAGGTCTATCAAACTCTCAAGAGAGAGAGAATAAATCATATATACGCAAAACGCAACTCAAATACCAGCTAACATGCGCCCTGTCAAGGAAAAATGAGGAGATGACATTGCCAAAACACCCAACTCTCCGTTTGAGTTATTCCTTTCAGCTAATACTTCAATCCCACCCGGTCCCGGACCAGTTCAAGTGTCTGCATTGCCTTTTCCCGGGCCTTGTCTGCGCCTCCGGCCAGAACCTCGCGCAGGTAATCCTGGTTGGCCAGCAGTTCTTTTTTCTTTGTTCTGGCACCTGCAAAGTAATCCCGGATCAACTCATACAGATCCTGCTTCAGGTATCCGTAGGCGGCCCCACCGCCAGTGTACAGATCATGCACCTCATCCATCTTTTCTTTAGAAGCAAAGAGCTTAAGCAGGGCATACAGGTTGCAGTTGTCAGGATCTTTGGGTTCTTCCACTGGTGTGGAATCGGTTTGGATAGCCATGACCCGTTTGCGCAGGTGTTTGTCATCCAGGAAGATGGGAATTGTGTTGCCGTAGGATTTCGACATCTTCTGGCCGTCTAAACCGGGCACGATGGCCGAGGTCTCACCGATAAAAGGCTCAGGCACAACAAAAGTTTCGCCAAACCTGTTATTGAACTTGACAGCAATATCGCGCGCCACCTCAAGGTGTTGTTTCTGGTCCTTGCCTACGGGGACGATTTCGGACTGGTAGAGCAGGATATCAGCCGCCATCAGCACCGGATAGGCAAACAGGCCGTGATTGGCAGCTATGCCCTTGGCAACCTTGTCCTTATAGGAATGGCAGCGTTCCAGGAGTCCCATAGGGGTCAGGGTGGACAGCACCCAGGTAAGCTCACAGACCTCAGGGACATCCGACTGGACCCAAAAGGTGCATTTATCCGGATCAAGTCCCAGGGCCAGAAAGTCGGCCGCCGCCTCCAGGGTGCCGGTGGACAGTCTTTCACGATCATGTACAGAAGTAAGCGCGTGCAGATCAACGATAAAGACATAGAGATCCGATGTCTCCATATTGGAGATCATGGTCTTCATCATGCCGAAATAATTACCGATATGAAGCTGGCCAGAGGGCTGAATGCCGGAGAGTATGCGTTTCATTATTCAGGTAGCAGGTTGAAGGTTGAAGGTTGAAGGTTGAAGGGTTAGAAAAAAAGAGAATAAACCAAAAACAAAAAAAAGGGGAGTGCAGATTTTCATCCGCCCTCCCCTATTGCAATAACTGCAGTTTCAGCTTATCTTTTTACTTTACTTCTTCAAAGTCAGCATCTACTACATCGTCGTCATCGTTACCGCCGCTACCGGCAGCACCTGCCGCGCCTGCCGCGCCTGCCGCGCCTGCGGCACCAGCCCCAGCCGCACCAGCTCCGCCGGCTCCGCCCTGATCCTGAGAGGCCTGAGCGTACATCAGTTCAGCCAGTTTATGGGAAGCCTGGGTCAGGGTCTCGGTGGCACTCTTGATTGTGTCGGTATCATCACCCTCAAGTGCCTTTTTCAGGTTCTCGATCTCGCGTTCCACATTGGACTTGGTCTCGGCATCAACCTTGTCACCGAGCTCGGTCAGAGTCTTCTGGGTCATGTGGATCATGGAGTCGCCGTTGTTCTTGGCCTCGACAAGCTCTTTGCGCTTCTTGTCCTCATCGGCATGCAATTCGGCATCCTTTTTCATCTTCTCAATCTCTTCCTCACTTAAACCGGAAGAGGCGGTGATGCGAATGGACTGCTCCTTGCCGGTGCCCATATCTTTGGCAGACACGTGCAGGATACCGTTGGCATCAAGGTCAAAGGTCACCTCAATCTGCGGAACGCCACGTGGTGCCGCCGGAAGATCGGTCAATTCAAAACGGCCGATCGTTTTGTTATCAGGGGCCATTTCACGTTCACCCTGCAGGACATGGATGGACACTGCCGGTTGATTGTCTGCCGCTGTAGAAAATATCTGGCTCTTCTTGGTTGGAACCGTGGTATTCTTCTCGATCAGTTTGGTCGTTACGCTACCCAGGGTTTCAATACCCAGGGATAGCGGGGTAACATCAAGCAGCAGAACGTCTTTTACATCACCTTGAAGAACACCACCCTGGATGGCTGCACCAATAGCCACGACCTCATCCGGATTAACACCCTTATGGGGTTCCTTACCGAAGATAGCCTTCACCTTCTCCTGCACTTTGGGCATACGGGTCATACCGCCGACCAGAATAACCTCGTCGATTTCAGAAACATTTACACCGGCATCCTTGATTGCAGTCAGACAGGGGGCTTCACAGCGATCAATCAGGTCTTCCACCAGGGATTCCAATTTTGCCCGTGAAAGCTTAATATTCAGATGCTTGGGACCGGATGCGTCTGCAGTAATAAACGGCAGGTTGATATCGGTTTCCATGGCTGTAGACAGCTCTTTCTTTGCCTTTTCAGCCTCTTCCTTGAGCCGCTGCAATGCCATGTTATCGTTACGCAGGTCAACACCCTGATCACGTTTGAACTCGTCAGCCAGCCAGTTAACGATGCGCATGTCGAAATCTTCACCACCGAGGAAGGTGTCGCCGTTGGTGGATTTCACCTCAAACACACCGTCCCCGATCTCAAGGATGGACACATCAAAAGTACCGCCGCCAAGATCAAATACAGCAATTTTCTCTTCGCCTTTTTTGTCCAGCCCATAGGCAAGAGAGGCTGCGGTTGGCTCGTTGATGATACGCTGGACATTCAAGCCCGCAATCTTACCGGCATCCTTGGTTGCCTGGCGCTGGGCATCATTAAAATAGGCAGGTACGGTCACAACCGCATCGGTCACAGGCTCGCCTAAATACTCTTCAGCGGTCTGTTTCATCTTGCCCAGGATCATGGCTGAGATTTCAGCAGATGAGTACTGCTTGCCGTCAACCTCGACCATGGCGTCACCGTTGGATCCTTCCACGATTGTAAACGGGCTGAGCTCAATGGATTTTTTTACCTCGGCATCGGTGAACTTACGCCCGATCAGCCGCTTGATGGCAGACAGGGTCTTGGTCGGATTGGTTACCGCCTGACGCTTGGCAACCTGTCCCACCAGCCGCTCACCATTATCGGTAAAGGCGACAACGGAAGGGGTTGTTCGGTTACCCTCGCTGTTTTCAATGACCTTGGGATCACCACCTTCCATGATGGCAACACAAGAGTTTGTGGTACCCAGATCAATTCCAATCATTTTCCCCATGATTATATCTCCTTATCTCCTTTATTAAATCAGTATAAAATCTGTTGTCAGTTGTTGTTTTTGCACTTTTACAATGCGCATGAAAACGACATTGTCAAGTCAGATACTCCTGTTCCAACGAAAAACCTGTTACTTTTCAGGTCCGCTGGACACCACCACCTGGGCATGACGCAGGATGCGGTCCTTAAACATATACCCCTTGGCAAATTCACGCAGGACATGGTTTGCCGATACTTCATCACTGGCTTCCATGGTCAGTGCATCCATTTCATCCGGATTAAATGGCTGCCCAACCGTGTCAAGCTGGACAACGTCAAAACGCACCAGCATAGCCACAAGTCATTTCCTGGGCAGATCTACTCCGGCCAGCAACCCTTCAAGCTTTTGCATGGGGTCTCCACCTTTAACCCCTCCCTGCACCAGGGCACGGTCAAGATTGTCTACAGTGGTCAACAACTCACGCAGGATATTTTCTCCTGCATACTTGAGCAGCTTTTCTTTATCCCGCTCTATGCGTTTCTTGAAGTTGTCCGCATCCGCTGCAACGCGCAGCATCTGTTCACGGGTTTCTTCAAGCTCCTGCAGCAGGGTGTCGATATCAACTCCTTCTTCCTCGTCAACAGTTTTTTCGTCTTCCAATTCCTCGAGGACCTCAGGGGATTCCTGTTCCTGTTCGGGATTCCAGGTCTTTTTATCTTCTGTCACGTTTGTTCTCCTTATTATCTTGTCTGATCAATCTGGTCATCCGGACGGGAGGCTCAATAAAATCTGTTTTCACCCGGCAATCAAATCTGGACCAACAATAAGTATGGGGATTTCCCGTGTCAAGGGAAGGGAGGAAATGAAAAAGCGATGTTATCCCCGGAAGGGATAACATCGCTACAAGATTGGAAAGGAATCTGATCAGGCGGAGGTAATATACTGCTCTATAGCTGCGGCAATGGTTTCAAAGATGTTGATGAACTCAGTTTCATCGCGTTCAAGCAGGGTGATGCGAAATCCCTGCAAACTGGTGGCAAAAGAGGAAAGCGGCACCACGCAGACTCCGGTGGCACCAAGTAGATAGTACACAAAGCGCTTGTCCGGTGAAATATCGGGTGCGGCAACCATGGCTTCAACGGTCGTACGCACATCATCATTTTTTATGGGCAGCGTTTGTTTGTCAGTCAGCAGGCCGGACTCAAAGGCTGCACTCATATAGAAGGCACCATTGGTCCGGTTGACGAGTATTCCCTTGACATCCTTTAAAATATCATAAGCAATATTTGAAAAACGCTCATAACGTCTAATCCTCTCCTCCAGGTAATCCTGGTACTCGGGATGATTTATAATCCGGGGCAGGACAATCTGCGGCAGGGTAGTGGAACAAACCTCCAGCATCTTGGCATTTAGGATAGAGTCGATATATTTTTCAAACATGGGATCGCGATGCCCATTGAACACTTCAATCCAGCCGCAGCGACTTCCGGGCCAGGGCATTTCCTTGGAAACACCCCGCATGGAGATTGCCGGTACCTTATCACCGATTACAGTGGCCAGAGGTACTGATTTTGTGCCGTTATAGACCATGTTCTGGTACACCTCATCACAGATAATAAACAGGTCGTTTTTAGCGGCGATCTCAACAATATCACGCAGGATCTGCTCAGGGTAGACCGCCCCGGTGGGATTATCCGGATTAATGATCAGGATACCGGCAACTGCGGGATTAAACTTAACATGATTTTCAATATCCTCCAGATCCGGATACCAGTTATGGTTGGGATCCAGGATATAGGTCACCGGCCGGTCACCGGCATGGGCAGCCTCGGCCGAGGAATGGGTAGTATAGCTCGGTGTGGGCACGATCACCCTGGCCGTACGCTTGAGAAAACCAAAGATCTTGGAAATTGCATCACCAAGACCATTGAAAAAGATAATATCTTCCGGGTCAATCTGAACTCCACCCATCGCATTGGTCTCAGCAGCAATAAACTGCCTGGTTTCCAGCACACCCTTGGTAGGAGAATAACCGTACGTCTCGTCTTCATAAACGGCATCGGCAACAATCTCCTTCATCCAGGACGGGATTATCTCACCCTTGGCCACCGGATCACCAATATTTTCCCAGTTCACCTGTAAACCAAGTGACTGCAATTTATTGCCGACATTGACAATATTGCGAATCTCATACGTGAGCTCGCCGGCACCGATATGAAGAATATTCGTACGCATTGAACAGCTCCCTTCACCGGCCAGGCCGGAAAATCAAATTAGTAAAATAATAAAACAGCTCAATACCACAGCAGAGGATTGTCGTCAACTGGAGGTGTTTCAAGTTTCGGGTCTCGAGTTTAATAATGCGGTCGCAGGTCGAAAACTTTTCACTTAGGAGTTGTCCGGAAATAACAGGAACATTTTGCATCTCATCTTCAGGCCATATCTGGCCGATCTTCAATCACAGGTAAGCTCAGACTCCGAAATCCTCAATGTAGCACTGGTCTCTGTCCATTTTCTTCGTTTACCCCTTCTGCTCCACTCCGTATTTCTTCAATTTATTGAGCAGGGTTTTCCTCGTTATCTGCAGACGACGGGCGGCCTCGCTACGGTTGCCGTCGGTTTCTTCCAGGGTCTTGAGAATAAGCAACCGCTCCGCCTCTTTGAGGGTAGCAGGTCGCTCTACTTCCTGCATTGGATTCATACCTGCCCAGCGCTGGATGGCAATGGGCATCCCGGCAACGTCCAGGTATTCTCCCCGCATCAGGATCACTCCGCGCTCAATGGCGTTTTCCAATTCCCGCACATTCCCCGGCCAAGGATATCGGTTCAACAGATCCATACATTCAGGGGTAACGCCCTGCACCACTCGTTTATTCCGCTTAGCAAACCGGTGCAGAAAAAAATCAGCCAACAGAGGAACATCACCTTCCCGATCCCGCAGAGGAGGCACTTCCAGCACGACCACGTTTAAACGGTAAAAGAGGTCCTCCCGAAATCGCCCTGCCCGCACCTCCTCATCCAGATCTCGATTGGTGGCCGTCACAATGCGAACATCCACGGTAATGGTCTTCTGGCCCCCCACCCGCTGCAGTTCCTGTTCCTGCAAAACCCGCAGCAGTTTTGCCTGCATAGCCGGGCTGGTTTCACCAATCTCATCTAAAAACAGGGTGCCCCCCTGAGCCTGGACAAAACGACCTTCCCGCTTGCGATCCGCACCGGTAAATGCACCCTTCTCATGCCCGAACAACTCGGACTCGAGCAAATTTTCAGCCAGAGCAGCACAATTTACCTTGATAAACGGTCCATCTGAACGCAAACTTTTATAATGCAGAGCCGAGGCTACCAATTCTTTGCCGGTTCCCGACTCCCCGGAAATCAATACCGTGGCCTCGGTGGGAGCTACCTGAACGATCATCTCCCACAGCTCCTGCATGGACGCCGACGAACCAATTATCCGGCCATCATCGCCAAAAGGCTCACCCTGCAACCCCGGCTCAGCCGGTTGCTGCCGATGCCCCATGGCGATTTCCATGGTCTCGCGGAGACGATCAAAATCCAGCGGTTTAGTCAGGTAATCATGCGCCCCCTGTTTGATTGCTTCAACAGCCGAATCAACAGAGGAAAACGCGGTCATGATTACCACCGGAATTGCCGGGTTAACTGCATGAATCTTTTTAAGTGCCTCCATGCCATCCATATTTGTCATGCGCACATCCATGAGCACAGCATCAAAAGGCCCCTGCCGCACAGCCTCCACCGCAGTCACGCCATCATCCGCCTCCCGGCATGACCAACCCCACTGCGTAAGCATGGAACAAAGCATATACCGATGCACCTGTTCATCGTCAACCACCAGAACTTTTGGAGAAGTACTCTCTTTCATGAATTCAGCGCATTATATCAATTTTCCTGTTCATCGTTCCTCTCCATATTCACAGACTATTATCAAAAAAACAACTCATTACTATAAGTTCAGATAGATCAGCCCGGACTCGTTTTCAGGTCGAATAGAAGTGAAACGGCAGTGCCCTTAATGAAATAAACTCTATGACAATAAAAAAGGCGTCCAAGGAGAAAACATTTCCTCCAGGACGCCCGCATCAGTACAGATCAGCTGTTTTTTGTTATCTGTGCCGGTAACAGTTCACCAAGAAGACCCCCGCGGCAAACTGTTATGTTTAAATTTCAATTAGCTACCGTACAGCTACTTCCGGTAAACACACCTTTTGGGATATTAAGCGGAATTGTATCCACAAGCTGCATGGAAGCCTTTAAATCATTGGCTGTTTTCGCGCTGGTTAGAACCGCCTCTTTTTCAGCTGAAGCAGTGCCACTGGTGGCGGTTTTAACATATACTCGAATCACTAAATTCGGATCCTCCCATTCTATCTGAAAGTAATAGGTCTTACCCTCTGATAATGAGTAATTGAAACTTCCGCTAGCCGTTCCGCAAGTAGGAGACGACAATCTCCAGGAAAACGTTTTAGTTCCGGGTGTTGTAGTCACCCATCCTTCCCAAGTGCTGGCTGTTGAACAGTTGGGTTTATAAGATTTTTTGGTTACACCGGAACTGGTAAGAGAAAATGTTGTTGATGATGTTGTACAGCATACCGCTGACCCTGCTCCCCATTGCGGTTGCTGCGGACTTGATTTACCTGCAGTGATAGCAGCTAAGTACATGGGCCAGGAACTTTTGCCTCCTTCGTCTAACGCATTTACTGCGTTGCCCAAATTTACCCGCGGCTTGGTTACTGCTACTTTACCGTCAGTAACGTTGTCGCCATTGTTAACCAGATACTGCTTCACCTGTGCCGGAGTGAGATAACTGCCTCTCTTTGTCTTGGCAGCATGCTGGAGCACAGCGGCAGCACCTGCAGCATAGGGACATGCTGCCGATGTTCCGCCGAATGAAGTGGTGTAATCGCCGGATGTGTAGCCACCGACACCGACAATGTCAGCTGTGTAGGCATCATTAGAGGGCGCAAAGATGTCAAGAAATGAAGCGCTGTTGGAATAGGTTGTGACCTGATCTCCAGCAGTCGTTGCATCCACGTAGCATTTTTCCGGACAAGGGCAACCAGCAGTATAGCCGGCACAGGAGCCATTTTTAATGCACCCCACAAGGCCGAGATCAGGATGACGTCCGATATCGGCATCATAAACCGCACCCACCGAGTTCACATGAGAGATACAGGCCGGCCAGCCCATGGAATCGCAATAACCGTCATTACCGGATGAGGCAAAAATTGTAATACCTGCAGAAACCGCGTTTGCCGCAGCTGTTGTCATGGCAGGAGAAGCCGACTCACAGGATGATACGGAAGTAAACCTACCCCCACCAAAACTGGTGCTAATTATCAAAATGGGATGTGTCGGATCGTCATTTTGGTGCGTTATCGGCCATTCCCAACCTGCGATCATGGCCGCCGCTGTTGCACTAGTTGAGGGATCAGGACCTGCTATTTTTATGGCATATAGTTTGGCATCCGGGGCCACACCTCCGATATAATCTCCAACCGTACCTGTATCTCCAGCCGCAATACCGGCACAGGCGGTACCATGAGCACTACCACTTGAAGGCCTGGGATCATCATCATTATCACCGGTATCGCGCCCACCGATAACCTTGGAATTAAAGATCGGGCTGCCACCATTCCCAAGGCGAGGATGAGAGGTATCAACACCTGTGTCACAGATGGCAATAGATATACCTCCGCCACTGTAAGAACTCCTGGCAGAAGTGGCATTCATCAGCGGAACACCCTGGGCCAGGTGCGCCTCTAATATCCTGTTTTTCTCTACAGAAACAACATCGGGCAGATTTACTATTTGTTCCAACCCCTCAGGGGTTACTGTTGCGGCAAACCCGGCAAGATAGGAGAACCTCCTGGTCACGGTGATCATGGATGTATCAAGCTGATCAACAACAGCATTGATTGAGGCCGAAACAGCACTGCGGACCAGCTGTTTGTTTGTTTCTGTCTGGAGATTCGCAGGTCTTCCTGCAACAGTGGGATGGCCGGCAGTTCCCTCCGGAGAGCGAACAATGACAATCACACTTGTTTGTTCTTTTCCATCTCTAAAATCAGCAAGCAATTCGTCCGAAGCAATTACTTTACTATTACTACCCAGGCTGTTTATCAGATCAGGAGAATGAATTTGCGCCATCCCTACACTGCAGCCCAGTAATGTAGCCACAAACGACACCACAAATAACATGTAAACCAGCCTCTTTTTTCTCATCATTCGCCTCCTGTTATAATATTCATTTCTTCTTAATGGCCTCAACCGCAGAATCAACAGAGGATAACGCGGTCATGATCACCACCGGAATTGCCGGATTAACGGCATGAATTTGCTTAAGCGCCTCCATACCGTCCATATTGGTCATACGCACATCCATCAAAACGGCATCAGAAGGCCCCGGCGCACCTCTTCCACTGCAGTCACGCCATCGTCTGCTTCACGACACGACCAACCCCACTCTGTAAGCATCATGCAGAGCATGTGCCGATGAACCAGTTCATCGTCAACAACCAGAACTTTTGGAGAAGAAAAACTCTCTTTCATGAATTCAACACACTGATTATCTCTCCAGTCGTTATTACTTTCCATTTTCACCGAATCTTATCAAAAAAACAACCCTATATTACGTAAACAATCACAGGTACCTGATATCGGATAGTTACAAACCTCGTAATATGTTACATTACTATAGATTCAGCAGGATCGGCTAAACTCGTTTTCAGATCGAACAGGAGTGAGACAACATTACCTGAACGAAGAAAAGCTTCAGTTCATAAAAAAAGGGCGCCCAAGAAGGAAAAACGACCCTCCAGGGCACCCCTGTCAGCTAACTCAGCTGTTTCTTATGTTTCTTATTATACCCTGACGGTGTTACTCCGCACCTCCAATCATGGCGGGCAGAAACATGGGCCAGGGGAACTTACACGGACACGACATGAACCTGTCAGCTTGTCCGGTATAGGTGAACCCACCTTTGTCACCACCCAGCTCATACAACTCGCCATCCAGAGAGACTGCACCGGTTCGGTAAACAGCGTCGGTAGCAAGCGATCCGGAGTTAAACCAGGCCCCTTCTTTCACGTTATAATGAGCAGTGACTGCAGTTGCTGAGCCATCATCCCTCTGGCCGGCTGTCAGCCATAGCAGCTCATTACTGCCGCATGCTACAACTGTTTCAGCATAGCCCATACCCCACCATGTGCCAGGCAGTACACCGAGGTCACCATTTTCACTGTTCCAGATACTGCCGGCGAAGCCATAACACTGAGTTGAATCGAGTTCTCCCGTTATCGTATCAGCCCCACCGGCGATATAGAGCTTCTTACCGGTGTTTTTTCCCACTATCCAGGCAGCATGGAAATCACGAGGAGTGGTGAAATCGGGCAGTGCGGTCTGCCAACTATCGGCAGCCGGATCATAGACATGAACAGTGGCCAGGTCGCCAGCCCCTGGTGTTGTTGCACCACCGGTCAGATAGCACAGGTTGTCATCTGGATCATACACCCAGGCAGGTGCCCATATTCCTGTGGTTGCCGGACCGGTACCGCCCGGGGACAAACTGGTCCAGGTATTACTATCCATGTTGTACGACCACAAGCCGGTGAAACCGGATGTGGCTGTATCACCATAAACGTAAACCGTATTACCGGCCTGACAGCCGGAGCGAGCATAGTTGATACCAAAGCTCGGTGCTGAACCAGCCACGACAGTCCAGGTTTCGGTCTCTGGATTGTAGTTTCTCACATCGGCATTATCTCCGTAGCCGGTTATCGACCAGAGCTTACCGCTATAAGCTGCCACCACGTTATCCATTCGACCGTTGTCAGGCTCCTCGGCAATTGAAACCCATGTGTCCCCAACTGTTACAGTCATGCGAGCACTCAATTTTTCACTGCCACTGACGGCAGTGATAGTCCCTTTAACCACCTCACCAAGAGAAGTTGTGTCATACGGGCTCAAGGTAACCTCAAAAGTCCTGGTTGCACCATCAGCTACAGTCAGAGAGGTCGGCCCGAAAAAGGCAGCATTACTGGTAGCGACATCGTAAGAAAGACTGAACGTTTTCTCACTTCCTAATGAATTGAACAGAGAATAGGTCTGCTTCAGTGGGTCACCGGCACAGCCGGCGACTTCCAGAGTGCCAGGAGTTAAACCCATTCCCGACCGTGTAAAAAGGATGGCTTGCAGAGTAACTCCGTTTGTTCCTTGAACATCAAAATGTCTCAGGTTATCCCACTGGACGATCAGCCTGCGGCTGGGCGCTGTTCCCTTCACCTCGTAGTACACCTCTGCATCAGCTGCATCAGGATCCAGGTCATCCCAGAAAGGCGCTATAAAGGCCGGCTGACTGGCTGGAATGCACCCGTTTATGAAAGTAATATCGTAATTCTCAAAGTTAATGATTCCGTTGTCCTTAATGGCAAGATTGGTATAATTTCCGCAGTAGAAGGTAAAGGCAAAGGGGATGGAAATGTACGCATGATCGTCAAGGTTTAAGTTTAACGCTGTACTGGTAGCTCTGATATCCTCAAAACTGTACGTCACCGTATCATCTTGATTATAAGTAATAGCGCAAACAACCGGTTCATCGACTCCGCAGGCAGTACGGGCATCTGCATATTGGGCGCCGGGGGTGTGATAATGATAGTTGGCACGCAGGGCCACTGCTGCTGCCGCCGGTTCGCCGATGCCGATAATATTGTATGACAAGCCGTCATTAGTGCCCGAGCCGCCCATGGCCAGCAGGTAGTAGGCAAAGTTGGCCACGCCGCTGTTGGTATGGACGCCGCCGTTATCGTTGGGACCAAAGTACCAGTAGGTGCCGTGGTAATATGAAGGCTGGCCTAACCGCTGAGGGTCCTGCATGTCACGCAAAGCCGAACTGCCGGCCGGCAGCCAGCAGTCCTCACCCATCAGCCAGTCGGCCTGACCGGCATATGAGTTGGGGTAGGGAGCAGTACCGTCCGTTTGCGTAGCAAACTCAACAGTGCTGCCATGAATATCGGAATAGGCCTCATTGAGAGCACCGGACTCGTCCTGGTAGACAAGATTCGAGGTGTACTGGGTTATGTGGCATGGCCATACTCGTGAGCCGCTACGTCCAGAATGGTAAGAGCGTTAGCGGTTGAACCGTCGCCATCGCCGAAGTAGAATGAGCTACCGTCCCAATAGGCATTAACGTAATTTGTATCTACATGAACCGAAGCCTGCGCAAAGCCACCACTGTTATCAAAACTGTTCCGGACCAAAACTGTAGAGACATAGTTCTGGGTATCTTCAAAGTTTTTGGCGCAGGAAACTGCTGCCGGGTCGCCGCCCCCCCAGTTGCTTGTTGCCTGCTGTATCCAGTCCGCACCAGCCCCGGGACTGTTAACCCCGTGATCATAATTGTAAATTCCCCACAAGTTGGCAAAACTGTAGAGAAAATAGTTACTACTGCCAGCTGATTCATCAAATCCCTGCATGGAGACTGAAGTGCCATCCTCACCGGCAAGACGGTTACCCGATACGGTCGCTGCTGCACCATGGGCCACTACCGGGGCGGCATTTTGGATGTTGTTGTAGCGATTGATGAGCCGACCCTTATGCGCATCTACATAGTAGCGCCACTGGCCGGGCTCAGTACCGGTATATTCTATGACATAATACCAGGCCAGATGGGAACCGTAGATCACCAGCGATGGATCACTGGTAACCCGCATGTTTTCCTTGCCCTGCTGCTCGTCAAGTCCAATCTGCAAGGCATCGTCAGCAACAACGGTCGGCTCGATATTTATGCCGGTGTCCGGCTGATAGCTGCCGTTTATCATGTAGACAAGACCCCTGTCGTTGATGTGAACAATAAGTTCGGCACCGACAACAGGCAACCCCTTGTATTTCTGGGCAACGCGAATGTGCTGAAAACCAAGTTCATCGGTCTGCTCTTTACGCATGGAAGCCCTGGAAACCCTTACTTCTGTTCTGGGTGCTACCCCCAAACTCGGACCGGAAGCCGAAAACTGATTGGCACCCTGATTCATGATCTTCTCTGCAAATTGCAGAGCGGCCTGCACCGGATCACCACTGATCGACTGTTTGAGGTCACGCTGAACCACTGTTTTCAATCGTAATGGTTGCTGCATTTCCTTTTCTCTACCAGTTATACTCTGCGGCTCATCGGGAGCACGAAAAGCAAACGAATCACCCGGCCGCTGTAAACAACAGCATCGCTGCAGTTGCAGCACATGCCAACATCGTCCGACTTGACTGCATATCTTCCCTCCCTGTTTTTATTATTGAATTGCTTTCAAACCAGCCCAATACTCCAGCAGGGTGTTAGCGTCAACCGAATGCATACCGGCTTCCAGGTTTCGACCACTCATTCAGTTTTCAAAAGAAGAAGTGGCAATCCCGGTAAAATGGGGGATGAAACGGGACCTTTTTCAGGTTTTAAGCTGACAATGGTCACGGAGTAGTGCTGCATTCCGGAGTAACTTCCGCCCCAGGTCATGGTGTGGGTAGAGTAATCCCAGGTGTCATGGATATACATGAGGTTACCGGCAGAGTCATCATAACCGACACCGACCATGGTATGCCCTTTGACATGGATCATAACCGGCCGACCGGCATTGATCTCCGCCTTATACTGTGCATAGGTGAACCCCTTGATGTTACCGTTGTAACCATAGATATACTGGTTATACATGACATCCACCGTGTACCCCCTTGACTCGTAAAAAAGCTTGAGCCCATAGCCTCCATCATAAATATGTATACCCGCACCTTGCATATCGGCGGCTGAAAGAGCGCTCCCATTAGTGTAATTATATGTCACCGTACTACCGTCGACATTAAAGCCTTGGCTCGAAAACCACTTGTTGGTCTTCATGAAATCACCGGTACAGTTCCCCATGGCATGTTCAGACCAGTGACCATCGTTAGGGATCCGGGCCGGAAGCATTGTATTTAATCCAGTAATCATCCACATGCCCCCGGGTTGTCCCTCCCGTCTAACCCATTTCTTGTCGCACTCAAGAGACATTGATGCCGGTTTTCACCATTGATCATTACATCCGGCCAACTGGAGTTATTCATGGGCATGACCCCTCCGTTTGTCGGACCGGTGTACATATTGGGATAAGATGTACGGTCATAGTAACCGGCAATCATGGAGGCCGATGTGGCGGTACAACCAAAGGACCAATTAAAGGCAGGCACGGCCAGAGTGGCAACACCGGCCACAGAATCGGACTCCGGCAGGGCAACCGTCATCCGTTCATAATCATAACCGGGCGGTGGTGTAGGCGGGCCGTTGATAATAGCTTTTTCCAGACTGATACCATCGCCAAGGTCGAGGATTTCACGCGTGAAATAAGGCGAATTTTCGCCCCCTGTTGAGACATCTTCCTGGGCAAAAACATACTGCCCGGTTGTTAGTACAGACCTCATAAAACAAGTTTCAAAATGGCTTATTTTTTGGACACTTTTGATATTGGGTTTTCTCCGACTTCAACCACCATCCACTTTCCAGATGGCAGGCGTGCACCAAGAGTGGTCAGTTTACGGCAAAGTTGTTCT
>JAUWLT010000079.1 GCA_030613515.1 Desulfobulbaceae bacterium | reverse complement strand
CCGCGAAAGGGTGTTGGTTCTGGACAAAAAAGATTTGAGCGATTTTCTCTTGTCCCGGGATAACAGGATAGATACCTGCACTGTCTCCATAGCCAGGCCTGGAGACTCGACCAGGATGTTTGTGTTAAGGATATGATTTGGCAAGGTTACTAGGTGGCAAGCAAACACAAACTTAACCTTCTTCCTGTTTCTGTGAACCAAGACCGTCAGTCAGTTTTTCAGAAAAACAACCTCCCGACCTGCCAAGTTCAGGTTAACTTTATCTGTACATCCCTTAATCGGACGTTTGCCTAACCGCGCTGCACGAAGTAGGAATACAACGAGTAATTTCTCGCTCTGGACTCATCCTTGCGATAGGGCAGGTATTCCAACAGTACCGGGAAGCGCTGGTTTTGTTTTGCGCGGCACCCTCGGGCATGAAAAGATCGGCCGCCAGGCGCACGCCGTCAGGCATTTGCAACCACGCCTGGCTGATCCTGATGCCATACTTCGGCTCGGAATAGCCCGCGGCATGACCCCACTGGGTAAACACCAGCGACAGAACAAGTACGCAGAGGGGCCTCAGTCTGGATTTCATGCATTGATTTTACGCCCCACTGGCATCAACAATAAAGCAAGCTCGGCCACCGCCGGAGTGCCGGACCACGGATTCTTCAGCTAGCATCCTTGTCCCGCCAGGCATGGTAGATGGATGTGACGTCGGCGCGCCAGGTTGGGGAAATGATGGTTATGAGGACCGCCTCGAGATTGGTGATGGTGGCCGCCGCGAGGGCGATGCGCATGGGCCAGAGGGACCAGTCGATGAACAGGCCTGTCGCTCCGACTACGACGAGAAGCCACGAGGTCTTTGCGGCACGGGTGTGATAGCTGGGCCAGCGATGGTACTTCCAGAAACCCGCCGCGGTGGAGATCAGGTAGGTGGCGACGGCGGGAATGATCCAGGCGAGTTCGGAACCCAGGGTTGAGCCGCGCATCATTGCTGCTCCCAGCAGCAGGGCGGCGTAGAGCGCAGCGTCGGCCCAGCTGTCGAGACGCGCCCCGAAGACCGAGCGCTGGTTGAGAAGGATGGCAAGCTTGCCATCGACCCAGTCGGTCATGGCGAGGAAGAGAAAAAACCAGAGGAAGACCTCTTGCTGATCCAGCCAGGCGATCGCGACGAGGACGAATGAACCAGCCAGGCGAACCCCACAGATGAGGTTCGGTATAGTGAGAAGCCGATCGGAGATATAGGGCTCTGACGGCCGGCTTCCTGCGGTCTGCCGGTGTGGTTCAGGACTCGTCACGCCGTCCACCAGCTTAGAAAATACACAAATACCGGGGCGGTCATGCTGAGGCTGTCGACGCGGTCAATTACGCCGCCCATACCCGGCAGCAGCTTACTGCTGTCCTTGACACCGGAGTCGCGCTTGATAGCCGACATGTTGATGTCTCCGAAAAACCCGGCAAATGAGATGAGAATAGCCGCCAGCATAGGACCGATCACTGGTTGCAGCGGTTCCGAGAGCGCGAACGGGCCCGCTTGCCGGCCTAAAGTAGTGAGCCACGGCGCGATGAGGGGGGCGAGTATGACGATGACCAGCATCCCTCCGAAGAAGCCTTCCCAGGTTTTATTGGGCGAGATCGTGGGTGTGATGCGGTGCCGTTTGTGAGCCCCAAAGAGTCGGCCGACGATAGCCTGGAAGATATCATCGGTTTCAGTAAGGATGACGAGGAAGAGGAACCAGCCGGCTGGACCTATCGGGCCGGTGGAAGAAACGGGAAGTATCAGGAGGAGCGCGGCATGCGAGACGCCGTAGCCGAGAAACATGATTCCCCAGAGAAGACCTCCCGCAGATCTGATGTAGCCTGTTGGCTCGCCCTTGATCAGGAGTGAGACTGCGAGGACGAGGAGCGAGCTGACCGGGATAAAAACGACAAAGAGTGAGATCGATCCAATGAGGATCAGAAAGTAATTGATGACGATGAGTCCGTAGCCGGCATGAATGGCGAGTCGATCCTGGGCGCGGGCACTGAACATGGTGGTGATCTCGAACCAGGCGATGCAGCTGGCCGCGGTGAGCAGCAGGCATATCCCGAGCCGACCGGCGAGCAGGCCGGCAGTCACCAGGGTGACGAGCATCCACCAGGTTCGCAGGCTGGCGAGACGTTGGCGTCGTTTCGCCTCCCCGGCATTTCGCAGGGCGATGAAGCGGCCTATCGATCCGGCGACCAGGCTGGTGAAAATCGCGATGAGGATCCAGTAGAGAGCGGGGTCAGGAGCGGTGATCATAACTATTTCTTTGTGGTTCATGTCTGGTCGCGTCGTGGACTTGAGCCTCGGTGGGTGGCGGGAATTCCAAAGTGGCTAACGAGCCAGCGAATCAAAAGCGGCAGAGCGGCGCAGGCCACCAGGGCCACAATGAGCTGCAGGCTGATGAAGGAGCCTGGCCCGCTTTCCGCCAGTTCGCGCAGCGAGGGCAGGCCGATTCCCACGTAAACCCAAATGGCATTGGCAGGCAGTAAACCCACCGCGGTGGTCCAGAAGAAGGTCCAGGTTCGAACCCGGCTCGCCCCACTGACAGGGTTGACGATCGAGAACGGAGCGTGCAGCATCCGCAGCGTGAGAAGGTAGAACGCGCCTTCTTTTTCGAGGTGCTTGTTCATAAGAGAGAGGAAGATGGTGTATCGGCACTCAATGCTTTCCCGGAATAGATAACGACTGAGAGAGAAAATCGCCATCGCGGCCAGGGTGAGACCGACCGAGACAATGGTCACAGCTTGCCAGAACCCGAACAACCACCCATAGACGATGGCCTTTCCCCCGGTTCCCGGAACCAGCGCCAGTCCAAGGTAAATACCGAAGCCGACAGCGAAGGAATGCCATGGGTTGAGGGAAATGTATGCGCGGAAGCGGCTCTCCTGATCGGCGAGTTCCTCGAGTGAGACATAATTTTTTACATACCAGGCCAGCGCCGTCAGGAGAATGGCTGCGATCGCGAAGACAAGGAGCTTCCTCTTGCCTGGTCTTGTTGTCAGATGTGTGTTCATGGTGGAGAATCTCCGGAACCGGGACCTCCGGCATCGAACGCTCGCCCGGGACGGGGAAAGATGTGCTTGCTGAACGGAACAAACTTACCCGCCTCCTCCAAATACAGGTAATGGGTTACGGTGAGGGTCTGCGAGCCCGCCTCGATCAGGTTGAACGTGTTCTCGTCGCGTTCCCGTCCTTTACCGCGGCTGGATGTGGTGGTTCCGCACTGAACGATGATGACCCCGCGGTCGCGGTGATGTCCGGGAAAGAAGTCCAGCGAGCTCCCGATATAGGACCGGTGGAGGTGTCCGCCCAGGATCATCTCGCCCTTTTGCTCGACAAAGCAGTCGATGGCGCGCCGTGCCCCGGGCATCACGATATCGAAGACGCGGTCGTGTCCGGGTGCAAAATGATGGTGGGCAACAACGATGCGTGTCATGTCCTCGGGCACCGCGGCAAAGGTCTCCTCGCAATGGCGGAGTTGATGGGGATAAATTCGGCCGTTAGAGATGCTGTGCCGTGGCGCGGTGGAGTCGAGACCAACCAGCACGACGTTGCCGACACGCAGTACCGGATTGAGATCGGGCGTGATGATTTCGCAGTACAGAGCGTGTGGTTTGAAGAGGCGCTCGAAGATCCGCCACAGCGCAACGTCGTGGTTGCCGGGAATCACGAGCATCGGGAGGTCCCCCATGCGGTCGAAGAACTGCCGGGCCTCCTTGAACTGGTAACGCTTGGCCCGCTGTGTCAGGTCGCCACTCACCACCATGGCGTCGGGGGTGAGTGTCTGGATGGTTTCCATCAGGACCTCCGCAACCACAGGCAGAAATAGTGGTCCGAAATGCAGGTCGGATATGTGAAGGATTCTGGTCGTCGTCACTATGAAATCATCCCATCGATTTGCCTCTGCAGCCATTGCCATGCTGCCGGAAGATGAGGCGCGAGGGTACTGACAACTTTAATCCTGGCGAACGCCGATTTCCGTGCTCCGGCAGCACGCTACTGCTTCGGCCCAAGGTCTTATTGGGGAAATATAGTTCGGATAAAGCGGGTGTCGACCCGTAGCTTTCCGTCCCTGTCTCGCGGCAGGTTTGGCTTTGTCTTTGGTCCATAAAAAATTTAGAACTTTTTAAAAAAATAAGGAGAAAAAACAAATAATCAAGGGCTACAAAGTGGTAGTGATGTGCTTTGTCAGGTAAAGGTGGGCGCCGACCAGTTAATGCTTCTTTCTTCAATTTCATTAAGATGTGATTTACAAGGTTATGCTGTGAAAATTGGACCAATGTTAAGATGTTTCCTGATAGGTTATCACCGGCGGGTAACCGGATTTTGTGCCAAATTTGCTCTCATCATCCTACCAAGTCAGTCATACCTTATCTGTACAAATCGTAACCGAGTGCTTACTTGCAGTAAGTTGAAATATCCACAGAGTTTCAGATTTGACAAATTCTTTTTCCGAATTATCATATCAAATCCGAACAGCTACACTTTTTCAAATACTGGATGCCGGATCAATTCCGGCATGACGAATTCGGACATTTTCGATTTCAGGGTACCTTGAATAATTAGATTATTCGTTCGAGGTCAGGTAAGCGAAGACTCCGAGGAACAGGAAAATTAAAAAGTGCAGCATATTAGTCAGGTGTGAGCATCTTTCATTTTTCTGTGACGCAGAGATCGGGCGAAAAAGCAATTATTCAAGGTAGCCTTCATACTTGGATGTCCTTTCTCTCTATCAAAACTATCCTGTGGCAGGGTTAACTCCCGGGGAAAAATACTTTGCTCCCACTTCTTCACCCCCGGGGATGAAAACGCTGGTGGATGGACTTGAGGCGGCTAGTGTCTACGTGGGTGTAGATCTGGGTGGTGGCAATGTCGGCATGGCCGAGCATCATCTGCACGGAGCGAAGATCAGCCCCCCGTGACAACAGGTGGGTGGCAAAGGAGTGGCGCATGGTGTGTGGGCTGACTTTCTTGGCTATCCCCCCCTGTATTGCCAGTTCCCGGATTATTTGCCAGAATCGGTTGCGGGTCATGGCCTTGCCCCGATTGCTGACAAAAAGATGCGGGTTGGGTTTGTTTTTGAGTAGGACAGGGCGGCCGCGTTCCAGGTAGTCCTGAATCTTCTCTCCTGCTGCCGCATTAAAGGGGACCATCCTTTCCTTATTTCCCTTACCCAGAATACGAACATGACCGCTGCTGATACTGCAGCCGTTCATGGGCAGGTTGACCAGTTCCGAAACCCGGATGCCGGTACCATAGAGCAGGTGCAGCATGGCGTAGTTGCGCAGGATGAGAGGCGTAGTTTTCTCGGGCATGGCCAGCATTTGATCCACCTCTTCAATGGAGAGGGCACCCGGCAGGCTGCGGCCTATTTTCGGTGGATCTATATCGGCCACCGGATTGATGGTCAGCTGGTTCCGGGAAATAAGAAAATCAAAAAAAGCCCGCAGGGCAGCCAGTCGCCGTGCATTGCTGCGTGAACTGATATTTCGCTTAAAGCAGTCCTGGAAAAAGGCGCGGACTTGTTTGGAAGTTATTTGATCCGGCCTGGTAATGCGGTGACTGTGCAGGAATTCAATAAAAAAACGCAGGTCTGAACCGTAGCTGTTTACAGTATTTGGAGAAAGGCGTCGCTGGACGGTGAGGTACTGCAGGAAGAGATCAAGACTGTCGGTCAGGGATGACGTTTTCAGGACAGGGGTACGATTCCGGCAGAGGGGAATAAAAAAAGCCCTGCAGTCGTAAAGGACCAGCAGGGCCCATCAACTAATACCGGTTTCTCATCCGGTTGTACTTGCGAAGTTTACGCAGGGCTTCAGCAGACTTACGACGCTTCTTAACACTTGGTTTCTCGTAATATTCACGCCGTTTGAGTTCGCGCTTAATCCCGTCAATCTGCAGTTTTTTCTTCAGCTGGCGGATTGCATACTCAAGGTCTCCCTTTACTTCTACTTCAATCATGAAAAATCACATCCTTTTCAAAAATGGCATGTCCCATCTGCGTGTTTATTGTGAATACCTAAACAATATAATTTATTCTGTAGACTAAGTTATGTCAATGAATTTCTGCTGACTTTCGAGACGCCATTTCCCAGAAGGCCTGTACCTGCGGAGAACGGGTCTTTCTTTTCATAGTACAGATGGCAATGGAAAACGGGGAGAGTTTCGGAGATATGTCGAGAATCGTCACCTGCTTTTTGAGTGGGCTTTTTTCAAGCACCAGGAGCGGAACCACGCCGACACCGCAGCCCAGGCTGACCATGGCAATAATGGCCTCGTTACCTGCAACTTTGGCATAGATATCGGGTGTGATCTTTTTGCCGGCAAACCAGCGATCAATGCGTTGTCGACTGAGCCCGATATCAGGCATAATGATCGGTGTCTGCTGCCAGTCGATTTCGTTGTTGCTGTAACGCACAGTGTCTTCATAGTTTGTCGGTCCAATGAAGACAAGCGGGGTTTCCATGATTTTCAAAAATGCCACCCGCTGGGGCACCTTTTTGGGCAGGGCGGCAATGGTGACGTCTACCTCCCTGTTTTGAAGATGGGTCAGGGCCCGGGCCGCATCACCAGTCATCAGTTTGATATGGACCTGCGGATATGCAGTTCTGAATTGCTGGAAAATATCGGGCAGGATGGAGTAGGCGGCAGTGACTGAGCAGTACAGGGAAATGGTGCCGCCCAATTTCTGCTCCCGGGCAAGCTGTATCCGGAGTTGTTCTCGGCGCAGGATCACATCCTCGGCATAGTTCCGGAAAAGCTCTCCGGCTGTAGTCAGGGAGACTGAGCGGTTATCACGGATAAATAACTGTTCGCCGATTTCCTCTTCCAGGCGCTGGATCGTTCTGGTCAGGGTTGATGGCGTGATATTGCAGGCCCTGCTGGTACGGCCAAAATGCAGGCTGCCTGCCAAGTGTGTAAAAAATCGAAGTTCTCGGGTGTCCATTATCGTGATAATACCTGGACAAGATTAATGTTGCAAATTATGCAACATTATATCGCAAATAAATCACTTTACGCAATAAAATTTATTGGTAGTATTACGTAGTAGTGCAATATAGAGTTATTATTTACCAGTCAACCACAGGCTACCTTGAAAAATGCTCACATATGACTAATATGTTGCGCTTTTTAATTTTGCTATTCCTCGGAGTCAGCGCTTACCTGACCTCGAACGAAAATCCTAATTTTTCAAGGCACCCTTCAATAGTTTAACATCACAACCACAATCATATCAGCAAAAGGAGTCGTATCATGTCCAGTAATTATTTTAACAGCTTGCCCCTGCGTCTGCAGCTTGATGAGCTAGGCCGTTGCCGTTTTATGGATGGGTCCGAGTTCAACGGCGTTGAAGCGCTCAAGGGAAAGAAGATCGTCATCGTCGGCTGTGGTGCCCAGGGCTTGAACCAGGGCCTCAACCTGCGTGACAGCGGCCTGGATGTTTCCTACACCCTGCGCGAGGCAGCTATCTCCGAGCAGCGTCAGTCTTGGAAAAATGCCACTGAAAACGGTTTCAAGGTCGGCACCTACGAGGAAATGCTGCCTGATGCCGACCTGGTGATCAATCTTACCCCGGATAAGCAGCATTCCAATGTTATTGAGACGGTAATGCCGTTTATGAAAAAGGACTCCTGTCTTTCTTACTCGCATGGCTTTAATATTGTTGAAGAGGGTATGCAGATCCGTGACGACATCACCGTTGTCATGGTGGCTCCCAAGTCTCCTGGAACCGAGGTTCGTGAGGAGTACAAGCGTGGTTTCGGGGTTCCCACCCTGCTGGCCGTGCATGGTGCCAATGATCCTCAGTCCATTGGCTGGGATATTGCCAAGGCCTATGCCGCCGGAACCGGCGGTGATCGTGCCGGCTGCCTTGAATCTTCTTTTGTAGCCGAGGTAAAATCAGATCTCATGGGTGAACAGACCATTCTCTGCGGCATGCTGCAGACAGGCTCCCTGCTCTGTTTTGAAAAAATGGTCGAGCAGGGTATGGATGCCCCCTATGCGGTGAAATTGGTCCAGTATGGCTGGGAGACCATTACCGAGGCATTGAAGCACGGTGGTATCACCAATATGATGGATAGACTCTCAAACCCGGCCAAGATCAAGGCCAATGAGCTGGCCATGGAGATGCGGCAGATTCTGGAGCCGCTTTTTCACAAGCACATGGACGATATCATGTCCGGTGATTTTTCCAGGACTATGATGGAAGATTGGGCCAATGATGATGCCGATCTCTTGAAATGGCGCAAGGAAACCGGAGAAACGGATTTTGAGAAAACCGATGCTGCAGATACCGAAATCAGCGAGCAGGAGTATTTTGACAAGGGTATCCTCATGGTTGCCATGATCAAAACCGGTGTGGAGCTTGCCTTTGATACTATGGTTTCCGCAGGCATTAAAGAGGAATCCGCCTACTATGAATCCCTGCACGAGGTGCCGCTCATTGCCAACCTCGTTACCCGTAAAAAACTCTATGAGATGAACGTGGTTATTTCCGATACCGCCGAATATGGCTGCTATCTCTTTAACCATGCAGCCTATCCGCTGTTGCAGGATTTCATGAAAACGGTCAACACCGATGTTATCGGCAAGGGACTGGAGGTTAAAGACAACGGTGTCGGCAATGTCGAGCTCATCGAGACCAACGAGGCCATCCGTTGCACAGGTGTGGAAATCATTGGAGAGGAACTGCGTTCCTACATGGGTGCCATGAAACCGATTATCTGATCCCAAACAAAAAAATAAACTGTCTCCTACGCTACACGCGAGGTCCACAGTGTTCCCGATCTGGAAAAAAGGTCACCGGATAACGGTCCATAGTTCAACGGTTTGTAATTTTTTGTCAGCTGAAATCAAGGGGGCTTTATGGTATATCGCTGTGGCTGTAATTAATCTGTCTGCCGGATCTTTGTGAAGAAAGAAATTCTGTTGCGATAACATGGTTATTTCCGGAATGATAGGTAAGACAGCCAGGGAAAGAACCAAGGCAAGGTCATTCATATATTGTGCTGCGGGGATGTTGTTTCTCAATCGTCCGGCACGCATCAGCATGGCAATTTTCCAGGAGGAGATATCGGCACAGGCAAGAGTTTTTTTCCTGCAAACCTTTCCCCGGATTGTTGTATAATGGTGTGATCGTTTTTTAATTATTTGTAATATCGATAAAAAATGAAAATAACAGTAATTGGATCCGGGGCCATGGGCTGTCTGTTCGGCGGCCTGCTCACAGAGGCCGGGCAGGAGGTTCGGTTGCTGGATGTCTGGCCGGAGCATGTCAAGGCATTGAACGAAAACGGACTTTCCATACTCCGTGAAGGCGATGAGAGAATCATCAGGGTACGGGCCTCCACGGACCCTGCAGAAATACGAGAAACTGATCTGGCCTTAATCTTTGTCAAGCATTCCCAGACCGGAGAGGCTGCACGAACCGCAGTACGGCTGCTTGGAGATACGGGATATATTTTGACCCTGCAGAACGGTATGGGCAATGCAGAGATTATCGCCGAGACGGCAGG
This sequence comes from Desulfobulbaceae bacterium, assembly GCA_030613515.1. Classification (GTDB taxonomy): domain Bacteria; phylum Desulfobacterota; class Desulfobulbia; order Desulfobulbales; family Desulfobulbaceae; genus Desulfobulbus_C. The sequence goes on along the minus strand of JAUWLT010000079.1, from coordinate 1,085 downwards.
CCGCAAGCGGGTGATCTGCGGAACCACCGCCCAGGGCGCCATGCTGCTGGGACCGGGCTGTATTCAGCATTCCGGTATCGGCAAGACGATAATCGGGATGTGGGAGCAAAAACGTCAACCGATTGTGGATCAGGTGGCAGGGGCTTTTTCAGCAGCAAAGATTGAGACCAGCGGAGTGGACGATATCAGGCCGGTTATCTGGAGCAAGCTGTTTGCCAATGTGGGGATTAACGCCATTACCGCGCTTTGCAATATCCGTAACGGCCAACTTCTGGATCTTGAACCGACCCGCCAACTGGTGGTGACCGTCGTCACAGAGGCAATGGCCGTTGCCGGGGCTCTGCAGGTGGTGGTAACCGATGATGCCCTGGATAACGTGTTTACCATTGCAGAGGCAACTGCCTCTAACCGTTCATCCATGGGTCAGGATGTGGATGCGCACAGGCTCACGGAAATTGATGCCATTAATGGCTATATTGTCCGCAGGGCAGAGGAGTTGGGCATCGAAGTCCCGGTTAATCAGTCCCTGACCCGTTTGATAAAAACTCTGCAGGTTCATTATTGATTTTAGCTATCGTGAAGTGCCGACGATGCAGACCACAAGAGAGCTGTTAACTCCCTATATCACCCGCGACGGCTCCGAGATTCGGGAGCTGATGCATCCTGAGGTGCACGGCAACCGAAACCAGAGCCTTGCCGAGGCAACCATCCGGCCCGGGTGCATAACCAGGCTTCATAAACATCTATGCAGTGAAGAGCTGTATCATGTGCTGTCCGGCTCCGGTCGGATGACCCTTGGCGAGAGGGTTTTTCCTGTGGTGACAGGGGATACGATTTGTATTGCACCCGGAGTTGCGCATCAGCTTGAAAACACGAAAGATCAAGATCTTGTTATTCTCTGCTGCTGTGCTCCTCCCTACACCCACGCTGATACGAAATTACTCTAAAATCATCCCGACCAGCAGTTGTCAAACAGCCCCTGATGAGGTATGGTAAATTCCCGTCAGGAGTAACGTAAAATACGGGCAGTTTCAGGCTGCCATTTTCTTTTTTCCCGCGCACAAGGATGGTGGCATGGATAAACA
>JAUWLT010000130.1 GCA_030613515.1 Desulfobulbaceae bacterium | reverse complement strand
GGTCTGTTTTTCCGGCTTAAAATCAAATCCATACTCTGTCATGAAGCGGGAAAATTCCGGATCTCGGTTTTCAAGAGGCTGCTTGCCGGCACTGGAAAAAATGCCGGTGTGAGGAAAGTATTTTTTACCAATGGCCTCGGCCATAACAGTAAGATAATTGCTTGACTCCTCAAGAAAAAGAACAGAGACCGGCTTTCTTTTTTTACCTTCACCGGAAACGGAAAACACGGTCTTTTCGCAGATATTTTTGGCAAGGTCACTTACTCGCTCCAGGGAATAAAAAACCGACAGGAGCCCCAGAAGATCCTTGATGGCCCAGGTCTCCTTGTTTTTCTCATCTGAGAGATCTTCGTAAGCATTCTGAAAGGTATGGTCTACCTGAGAGTCCAGCACCATGGTCGCCTTGGCCAGTTCAATATTATTTTCATTAAAGGCTGTAACCGCCTGATGCAGAATGTGAGTTGATTCTTCGGACAACCGCTCAATATGCCTGGTCATTGTTTCATCCAGCGACTTTGGTAACTGGACCGCTATCTTGGAAATGGCTACTGCCTGGTCGCCGATTCTTTCCAAATCGACACAGGCATGGTGAATTGAAGAAACCCTTCTCAGGTGCCCGGCACTTGGCAGGTGCCGGGCAATAAATGCATAGCACATCCGGTTGACCTCGTCATTGGTCCTGTTCACCACATTGTCTTCAATAATGGTTTTATAGGACAGGCTGTGATTGCCTGTAAGAAGGGCTCGAACAGCATCTTTGATCGATTTTTCAACCTTCAGCCCCTGGTCGGCAACTTTCTGTTGAATCTCAGTGATATCGTGTTCCAACCGTTCTTCATAATGACTCATAGCTGTTCTCCAGGCGTAATAATTCAGTAGATTTGCCGATACCGGCATGAGGGGAGCTCAAGCCAGGCAATTCGCACTAAGGGTCTGTGCAAAAATAAGTGTTACAACCTTGCTTGTCTTTTCGGAGTCTAGTTCCTCGCTTACCTGTCCATCTTCTGCGTTACGAAAACGGTTACATAGCAGACACCGCTTCGCTGTTACTATGCGCCTGTTTTCGCGCCTTGAATATGAACAAAAATCCTGCGCAGGTAAGCGAGAAACGAGACTCCGATTTTGTAACATTTATTTCCTTACAGACCCTAATTACAGGTGACGGGTCTGACCGGTGCATATCCTTTTTTCAAAATAATGCACTGGCCTTCATCACTGAGAATCCAGTCAAGATATTTTTTGATATCACCCTGGGGTTCACCGTTGGTATACATAAGAAGCGGCCGGGAGATGGGATAGCTGTTGTCACTGGCCGTTGCCACAGAAGGGGCAACGCATTTTTCTCCATCTTTTTTTGTAATACAGGCCATCTTGACATGGTCCGTGGCGTAGGCCAGCCCACTGTAGCCAATGGCACACGGCGTATGCTCGACGATATCGACCACGTCTTTTGAGCCGTGCATATCCCGGGAGCCCAACTTGAAATCATTACGCTGCATGACCGCTTTCCTGAAATAGGCATAGGTGCCGGAGTTGTTCTGGCGGCTTATCCTGATAATTTCCTGCCCTGCACAGCCGGGAACCTCGACCCCCATCTGGTCCCATTTTGTCAGCTTGCCGCCTTCTCCATAAATTTCAGCTAACTGGGCAAGGCTTATTGTCTGCAAAGGGTTGGCAGGATGGAGAAAGATAGCAAGGGCATCGTAGCCGACAACGTGCTCAATGGGATTCTGGCCATTTTTTTTGGCCAGCTTTTTTTCCTTTCGTTTGATCTTACGACTTGCGTTGGCAATATCAACCGTTCCATTGATCAGGGCGGCAATACCGGTTCCCGAGCCCCCGCCGGTTACAGCAATGGAAATCTCGGGATTCACTTTTTTGTACTCCTCAGCCCAGGCCTGGGCGACATTCACCAGAGTGTCGGAGCCTTTATTTTGGATGACTTTGCCGCTCCCTTGCGCTTGACCAGCAAAAAATATTAGCAGACAGATCGAAATCACAGACAGTTTAATTCCCTTCACAGTTCCCTCCATATAAGCAACAGTAGCTGATTTTCCTAACACAATTCTAATCTAATCTTAATAAATAGTTAATCCAATATTATTTTTGTTCTCAGGGTAAAAATATTTGTTCTTGTTTACTGTGATGCTGAAAGTGAGAGCCAAGCAGTACTGTAAGAGTTTATCAGTGCTGCAGACTACGTGGGATGCTGTGAACTCCTACGAGCATACTTCTTTCCGGGGAGACAGACAGCGATGTATGATAAACAATGAAGGTACAGCCATTGGAGTTACGTTGCAGACGATGGAGAGGATGGAACGCTGGGATCGGGATATCCCATACTCGCCAGAAAAGTTCGTAAAAAAAGGTCTGCCGGCAGAGTTCCCAAGGTTCCCTGTCGGCATTCATGCTCCCCGAAATGGTGACAGGAATTACAGGCACCACCGGGGGTATAGAGCAACGATGGAACAGGATCCCTGCTGTGCTCACCACTATTGCTGTCCGTTGAGTGGTCGGCAGTCACAGCAATGACCAGGTTTTCCTTCCGAATGGTACAAAGAGCAAGGTCAAACCGTTCAATAAAATCCCTTTTGCCTTCAGGGTCAAAATCATGTGCGCAGATGTCCGGTGCCTTGAGATGCACAAACACGAGGTCGTGATCCTGTAACAGTCTGAAAGCGGTTGAAATTTTACCAACTATGTCGGTGTCTGCCAGTGCGGTAAAACCGGGGGAGGTGAAAACCGGATAGTCAAGCATCCTGCCGAGGCCGACAACGGTACAACTTCCTGTAACAATGGCCACTTTTAGATGCAAATTATGGAGAACAGTCTTAAGTTCCGACACTGCTCCCGCCCCTCGACAGATAATGGTGTTGGCTTCCGGTTTCCCTTGCGCTTTTCGTATCGTATTGAGTGGATGGCAGGACAATCTTTCATAGGCAATCCGGGAAAAACGATTCATGGCTTCCGCTGTTTGTCGGCTATTACGTCCGTCGGAAATTAGAGGCCTTACAGTCTGGACCTGCATGGGATTGCCATGCCGTGGATCAGAATCGCTGATCGCGTCGGAAAGTCCGGGCCCGGAGAGACGAAGAACCGCCCGGTGCTGGGTTGCCGGGAAAACTGATCCGGTCACACCGTTGCCCAGGTCTATATTCTGTAAAACCTTGGCCAACTCGGTTGTGTCAGGGGTGGAGATCCTGCCGGCCCGGCGGTCTCTGATGATCAACCTGCCTCCACTCCGTTCCAGGGTGGCGAAATTACAACGAACAGCAACATCGCCATCTTCAAAATCAACACCGGCACCTGCAGCTTCCAGAGGTCCCCTGTGTAGACGAAAAACTTTTTTGGTTGAGACTCCCAACAGGAGGGCGATCCCGATGTGGGTATCCGGTGGTACTCCGGGAATAACCGGATCCACCATGCCGTAAACTCCACAACCTGCCAGATGGTCCAAATGGGGAGTCTTTGCTGCCTCCAGCGGTGTTTTCCCACCAAGCCGGGCAACAGGAAGATCACCCAAACCATCCAGGATAAAAAAGAGGCCTTGCAACTTAGGTTTTTGCTTTGCTGTCATACGCTTCTAGTAAAAGTACAGCAGCACACCACCTGCACGCGCTCGCGCCGGGAGGCATAGTGTAGCCTATAGCCTGCCCGGCCCGATCACGCACATTTGGCGCACTGCTGAACTTTTACGCTTGTTCAATAGATTTAAGGAATTATTGGTGCGAAGAACTATTACGGCTTCAATGCACACCCGGCTGCCGGGTTTTGATTATAACCAAGCCGCCATTTTCCAATTTCTTTCCGGAAACCACAACCAGCGGGCCCGGATCAAAGGTTGAAAACTTTTTCAGGAGTAGAAGCAAAATCTTTTTTCAGGGATGACACAATAATACGCATTATCTCACGCAACACCCTTTCTTTATTGTCGTTAATTACAATAGGAACCTGGCAGTTATCCGCTTCCGCCAGGAGATTTGACTGGATACACCATATATCATCAAAGTACTTCAGGTAACGCTTAGCCCTGCGTTTGGGTATCAGGGCACCGCGACCGCGTATCTGTTTTTTTAATTGTCCCTGTTTGAGAACCCCAAGCATCACCATAACCACCGCAGCATCGGCGTCACGGGGGATTCTTTCCAGAAGATTAGGGTGGATATGAATTCCTTCCAGAATCAGGGACACCCGTTCATGCAAAGCCCGGTTCACCACAGCCTCTGTGCTAACCGAAAGCAGCTCGGACTGGCTGAAATAGCCGGTCATTAAATTTCTTTCAGAGTTAATTCCCTCATCGGTTGAGGCCCGTGGCAGAGCCTGCCAGGCAGTGAAGGAAGATTGATGAAGCACCGGCAGCAGTCGTTTTGGAATCATAATACGCATGACTTCCCTGAGCATATCCGTCGACTGTGTACGAACGATATCCAGGTTATGTGCGATTTCAGTGGCAACAGTGCTCTTGCCGCATCCGGTTGTACCACCAATCAGGAGCAACAGAGGCCGACCACTCTCTTTAAAATTTCGCCAGACGAGATAATTTTGTGCATGGGAGTTTCCAAATTCTTTTTTCAAGAGCTGATAAATTCGGTAACCAAGCTGGTCAACCGACAATTTGGTTTCACCATTTTTCAGTAATGAGTCGGACAGACTGCTGATAACAGCTCCAGACTCGGTGGAACTCAAGCCGCAGGCTTCCAGGTAGCGTCGGGTATCACTTTCAGAGAAAGCCGAGCTTGAACCGTCATGCTCAACCACGGTAATAAGGTCAGGCGGGATAGAGAGATCCGAATACCGTTCAAGAACCTCATGCTGAACCGTTTTTTTCAGGTGCCTGACCACCATCTCTCTAAGCGTCAGTGAGGAGATTTCCTTTTTTTCTCCTAACTTTTCACGGATAAGGGACGCAACTTCATAAGCCTGTTCAAATTCCATACCGCTGTCCTGGAGAGAACGGGTCATAATGCCGCGAAGAAACGGAATCCTGCTTCCGGTCAGATGGTCAATGATAATTGTTTTTGCCATTTTTTGATCTTTTGTCCTTTGGCGGTGAACTTGATGAACGGTCTCTTCCTTTGCAAATTGCTGATACTCAAAATACCATACCTGTTTTTACATAAGCCTTCCAGTACCGTGAGCACGAGCAGCCCGTTTTTTTCAATACTGCCACAATGAAATTCTCAAAAGGGGATATCCACTTGACACGATTATCCCATATTGGTATCACATCAGCATATAAAAACGGATCTATTTGACGAGGAAAATGTAATGAAATCTCGATCTATTTTTGCCTTGATTGTACTGGTCGCCGGCTGCCTGCCGATGCAGGTAGTAGCAGCTGAGGATAAAGATGATGTGCTGACAACCATTGACGAGGCTGTTAAGCAGTACAAAAGTGGTGATTATGCAGGAGCTGTTTCTAATTTGGATTATGCTTCCCAGCTGGTACGCCAGAAGAAGAGTGAGCGCATGAAAGAACTGCTGCCCGAGCCCCTGGCCGGATGGCAGGCAAACCCGGCCAGTGCCCAGACACTCGGCACAGCGGTTTTCGGTGGCGGGGTAACGGTTAGCCGTGACTATAAAAAAGGTGACGCTGCTGTTTCTATAGAAATTGTTTCCGACTCACCCGTTCTGCAGTCGGTAATGATGATGCTCAATAATCCCATGTTTGCCGGTTCTTCCGGTGGGAGCCTGAAGACCATCAAGGGGCAGCGCGCTATTGTCAAGTATGACGACAAGGGACGAAACGGTGAAATTAATATCGTGGTTGTCGGCCGTTTCATGATCACAGTGAAAGGGAATCAAGTAGATCTGAACACATTGGTCGAATATTCCGAGGCCATTGATTTTATATTGCTTGCTAAGAATTGATGGATTCGTAACAACTATTTATTAACCGCAGAGACGCAGAGAACGCAGAGCTTTTATTCTTAAAACAAGAGTTACCTCTGCGATCTCTGCGTCTCTGCGGTGAGTTTTCGACTTTTTACGAGACTATCAAGAATTGAGGAAATTCAGTTTTCAGTATACGATTGCCGGCAAGAACAATATTGAGTGTCTGTAATTCATTGATATGGAATGCAAAGTGTTGATTATTTTTGGGCGGTTTTTTGAAAATTGTAAACCGGCAGCTGTAAACCGTAAACCGAAATAAAGGTATTCTCCCGGGGAGTGCCGCATAGGTTTTTCCTGTGAGAGAAGAGAACCCCTGTTGCCTTGGACTAGAATTGGCCTTCTTCCCGGTGGCAGGGGTTTTTTGTTAATTAAAAGCGCTACTAAGGCACAGATGCACTGAGTTCTCCTTTTTTCGTATCGTTCGTGTTCTTTATGATGTTTGTTATTGTTTGAGTCTTGAGTACAGGAGGGGGGTTGATGGCGGAAAAACAAAAGGGTCAGCCGTTTAACCGGCGCATCACTGATGAGGCAATTTTCAAGGTGACCAAGGAAATCGTGGTCAAGTTTATCGAGGTTGGTCGCCTGACACCTGCTAACTTTGAAGAGGCTTATGCACGTGTTTTTAAGACCGTGAAAGCGTCAGCAAAAGATCTGAATGCGGGCTCGTCTTGATCCACGCCTGAACCGGGTGGTGGAGCCTGTTCACCACATCCATATCATGGGTGTCTGCGGAACCGGCATGGCTGCCATGGCCGGGATGTTCAAGGACAGTGGCTTTCGAGTGACCGGTTCCGATCAGAATGTCTATCCTCCCATGTCCGACTTTCTGGCTCAGGCCGGTATTGATGTCATGGAAGGCTACCGACCGGAAAATCTGGAACCCCGTCCGGATCTGGTCATTGTCGGCAACGTGATTCAGGTTGTCTTTCCTGAGGCTGAAGCGTTGGCTGAGCTGCGGATCCCCTACCTGTCCATGCCCCAGGCCCTTGGCCATTTTTTTCTGAATGATAAAAAATCGCTGGTCGTCGCCGGCACCCACGGCAAGACCACTACTTCCTCCATGCTGGCCACGGCTTTGTACCGGGCGGGCAGTGAACCGGGTTTTCTGATCGGTGGTATTGTCGAGGCCTTTGGCAGTAATAACCGCCTCGGTGGTGGAGATTTTTTTGTAGTGGAAGGGGACGAGTATGATACGGCTTTTTTCAATAAGGTGTCCAAGTTTCTTCATTACCAGCCCTATTGTGCCATCCTCACTTCCATTGAGTTTGATCACGCTGATATCTTTGCAGATCTTGACCAGATCAAGGACTCTTTTACCGAGTTTGTCAGGCTGATCCCGCCGGACGGAGCCCTGGTTGCCTGTGTGGATGACCCGATCGTTG
>JAUWLT010000117.1 GCA_030613515.1 Desulfobulbaceae bacterium | reverse complement strand
TTACCGATGAACCGGAACTGGCCCGTAACGTGCTGGTCGAACGTTCCGAACTGAATTCAATTGAGCGTTTATTGATACACACTGCTGTGCTGTTGGGCCAACCGGTTCCGCAGCGAACATACCGCGACCAATCGCCTTGAGACTCTCTACAATGAAACTTCCATTGGCTGGAAAATCGCTGTTGCTGTTGCTGGGGCTTGTGCTGTTCTTCTCCGGAAACAGCAGCGCAGAGACAACCGGGAAGCCGGAGTCAGGTATCGATGCACTTGAACGTCAGCTTGAGATGAAACGCCATGAACAGCTGGTAGCTCTAAAGGCTGATCCCAAAAGTGCACTTGCTGAATTTACGACCGACGGCTGCAGCGGTGGGCTTTCCGTTGGTTGGGAATACCTGGCCGGCAAGATCCAGCACTTTCATGCCATGCACGGAACACGTCCGGCATGGGAATCATGCTGTGTCACACATGACCAGGTCTATCACACAGGAGGACCACGTGAGGCCACTGCGGCTGAGAGTTTTGCAGCCCGCAGGGAGGCGGACCTTGAACTGAAGGCCTGCGTGCTGGAGACCGGAATGAAACGAATTCCAGAGCTGAGCGCCGAGTATTCGATCTCTCCCCGGGAAGTAGAAACCCTGTACACCGCTATCGCAGCTCTGATGTACCGGTCAATTCGCGTTGGCGGTATGCCCTGCACCAGCCTGCCGTGGCGCTGGGGATACGGCCGGCCGGAATGTGAATAAAACAGCGTTTGAACAACACTAAATGAACCCACACCCTTCTTCACTCCGGCAGACAGAACTGCCCAAAGACCTGGACCAACGGCTGCAAGAGCTTTTTGAAGCTGCTGAAAAAACGTCCCGACCGGTCCGGATCTTCTTCCGGGCTGACGATATCGGCCGGATAGACAACAACTTCATCCAAATGATGCAGTTATTTGCAGATTTTGACATACCCCTCTGCCTGGCCCTGGTGCCGAAATGGCTGAGTGCAGACAACTGGCGGCAGATCAGATCACAGGCTATAAAAAAGGATTTATTTTGCTGGCACCAGCACGGGTTCAACCATATCAACCATGAAGCTATCGGTAAAAAATGTGAATTCGGGGAAAACAGGTCGACCAGAGCAATACGAAAGGATATCCTGGCAGGAAGAATAAAGCTTGAACAACTCCTTGCAGACTCGTTTGTGCCGGTGTTCACTCCGCCCTGGAACAGGTGCAGCACTGCTGCCATGCAGATCCTGCAGGAGCTTGACTTTCTTGCCCTGTCCCGCTCAACAAATGTCCAGCCTCCTCCCCCTGCAGGACTGGTGGATCTGGCAATCAATATTGACCTGCACACCCGCAAAGAAACTGATCCGAAGCAGGCAATGGACAACCTGATGGCAGAATGCGAAACAGCCCTGAAGAGCGGCTGCATGGGGTTCATGCTCCATCACCAGCGCATGAATGCAACCACGTTTCTTTTCCTGGAACACCTTTTTAAGGCCATCAACTCCGGTCCCCGGCTTGTACCCTGCACCTTTCGTGAGTTGCTGGAGGACAAAAAGGGGTAAGGGAACAGACAGTCTACATACAAATAATCGCCACTTTACCACTTTTGCTTTTGATTGGGAAACACAGCGACTCATCATTGTCGACATTTGTCACCCGTACATCGTCGGCATCTCTGCCGCTATATTCCATATCGAGACTAACTGCGGCTGCAGTTGTGATAGAATAAGCAATGTCTTCATCATTCTCGCTGTCATCTACTCCGGTTACGGTTGCTGTTTGAGGAATATCCCAGTTGGCCGTGTTAAAGACCAAACCGTCGGGGCTGACCGTACCTTCCGTGATATCGCTACTCGATAGACCTATGGTTACATCTGAAGTTGGTTGAGTGTTAAGCACCACCGTAAAGTTTGCGGTACCACCTTCTTCGGTCGTGCTTAAGCCGCTGACAGGAGTTACGGTGATTCTCTCTTGAAAAGAAAAAAGGCCTGAACCATAACTTCCTGCAACTAACAATGGCGGGTTTTCATTCGTTACCTCCAGCGAGTACACAACCGGATAGAATATGCCGTTGCTGTAGTCCTGCCATGTCTCGCCGCTGTCCGTAGAGCGTAAGACACCAAACCCTTCGGTGGCGGCATAGACAATATTTGAATCCCGTGGATCATAGATAATCTCTTCAACATGAACGCCGCTTGACAATTTACTTACCCATGAATTACCACCATCAGTGGTTTTCCAAATATTATCTTGAGCATAGCCGGCACCTATTAACATGCTGTTACTATTGTTTGGATTAATGGCGATGGTTTGTATTTTATGAACATCTTCATTCAATTCGTCAAGCCCTTTAAGTACCCAGGTTTCTCCACCATCTTCCGATTTAAAGATCCCCTCTCGGCCATTTGTACCCGCCCAGATAATCGAAGTATTCTTAGGATCAACAGCAACGGAATCGACCCAAATGTCGCCGAAGGTGTCGCTGGGCAGTCCATTATTTTTCTGTACCCATGTTGATCCTGAATCAGTGCTCTTGTATACACCATTGCTGGAGCTGCCGACGTAGATTATATCAGGGGAGATACGGGGTCAAAAGCAATGCTTGTCGGACTACCGCTGACTTCGCTGATGGTGTTAAAATTTTGTCCATAGTCATTAGAAAAATATAAATTACCAGAACTCCACCTTCCCGCATAAATCTGCTGTGGCATCTGTGGACTTACAGCGATAAAATTAAAATAGGATCCACTGAATTTATCACCCTGTTGCCACGTTTGTCCCCCGTCCTGACTCCTAAGCAACAGTGTATTATTACCGACCCTGACAATCGTGTAAATGTTATCGGAATTTTGAGGATCGATGCCGACAGTAGAGATCACCCGGGCATTGATACCACTTGTCGCCTCACTCCAGGTTGTTCCCCCATTGACTGTTTTATACACGCCTCCGGATGTAAATCCATCCCACTCGTCTCCATACTTTTCCGTTGCAGCATAGATGGTATCCGGAGACGAACTGTGAAAAGCAATTTCATTGACATCTTGCAATCTATCTCCTTGGGACAGCCAAGTCTGCCCCCCGTCCGTACTTTTTGAAAAATAGCCAAAATCACCACCACCGGCACTGAAGAGAATAGACGAGTCACTTGGATGAAAATATAAATGATGGGTGCTGACGCCAAAACCAGCCTGTTCTCCAACTTCTTCCCAACAATCACCGGAAGTGGAAGAATTATAAATGAAATAGTCACCGTTTATTATACCACTCAACCGATTGGAATGATGAGGGTCTAGTGTCAATGCCTGCACCTCATAAAATGATGAGCTGTATGTCGGTATTCCACAATTTATGGCCTGCCAATTTTCACCTCCATCTGTTGTCTTGAAGGCCCCATCCCAGGTTGTCCCTGCATAGAGTGTCGCAGGATTCCCTGGATCGATGGCTAGTGTCACCACGTTATACGTGTGTTTATCGTAATATTCCGGAATGCCGTTGTCTTTGCGTACCCAGCTGACACCGCCATTTACCGACTTGTAAATGTTTCCATAATATCGTGACCGTAAACCGGCGTAAATGATTTGAGTATTTTGCGGGTTGATGACAATAGCGGTTACCGCCTTACCGGTATCAAGACCGGACCCCGCGTAGAACCACGAATCTCCGCCATTGATCGTTTTCCAAATGCCGTGAAAATCGGTTCCGGCATAGAGCACGTTTGAATTATTCGGGTCCATTACAAGGCTGCCGATAGGCATAAACGTCAACCCGTTACGAGCCGGTTGCCAGGATGCTCTGCCATTGATTGTTTTAAAAACCCCGGCATCTCTGGTGCCGACATAAATAATATTTTCATTTGTTAAATTCATCGCTATTGATGTCATCTCGCCGCCGTAAAGCGGAAAGCTGTCCCAATTCTCGGCAGATGCACTATCGTGTTGAATGAACATATGCATCATGATTAAAACAACAGAAAGAATAGCGGTTCTTGAAAAAAAATATCTATTTTGTTTTCCGGAAGGAGCTATAATCATATCAGGATTCCTTTCTTATGAAGATAGTTAATGTGTAATCAATCAGCCATCAAATTTTCAAAAGTTTTGGTTATCAAGAACAACCGCGTATACACCCAATTCAATAATGCTGCTCAGTTCGAATATCAAGCGCACCTCAGACAGACAGTTCCGGCAGCTGAAAATGGACCGCTTCATCCTCGCCGTCCATCTCACGCACAACGGATGCGCTCTGCTCCTGCAACCAGTTGGTCAACTCTTCTACAAGATATTCTGGGGCAGAGGCACCGGCTGTCACCCCGACCCGCTCCACTCCCTGCAGCCAGGCCGGATCAATCTCTTCGGCATGATCGATGAGATAGGCGGGGATTCCCCTGGTACGGGCAACTTCACGCAACCGGTTGGAGTTGGAACTGTTCTTTGACCCCACCACCAGCAGCAAATCAACCTGACCTGCCAGTTCCCGAACTGCTCCCTGCCGGTTAGTGGTGGCAAAACAGATATCAGTTCGTTCCGGCTCGGAAATATCGGGAAACTGTTTCCGAATAGCTGCCAGCATCTCTGCTGTATCGTCAACGCTGAGAGTGGTCTGGGTCACATAACCCACCCGGGTCGGATCCGTAACTTCAAGTTTTGCGACCTCTTCAGGCGAAGATACCACATGAACCGCACCTGCAGCATGGCCGCAGGTTCCCACGACTTCAGGATGCCCCTTATGACCGATGACCAGCACATCATACTTGATCTTATTTAAACGGGTGACCCGGCGGTGTACCTTTGCCACCAGCGGACAGGTTGCATCAATGGTGCGCAGTCCTAACTGCTGCGCCCGCTCCATCACGGCCCGAGAAACCCCGTGCGCACTGAAGATGGTCACTGAACCAGCCGGAATATCCTCCAGCTGCTCCACAAAAACCGCTCCTTTTCCGGCCAGCTCATCGATTACATGACTATTATGAACAATCTCATGCAGGACATACACCGGCGGTCCATACAGTTCCAGTGCCCTGTTAACAATGGTTATTGCCCGATTCACCCCGGCACAGAAACCGCGGGGGCGTGCTAAAATAACTTCCATTTTCGATTACTCCATTATTATCTGTTGCGGATAGATTTATTTAATTTGGCACATCAATGCCAATAATTTACACCATTTTAAATTCAATGGGCTCCGGCATCTCTGCCGGGGAAAACCGCTCGCTCGTCGAGCCGCCTGGACAAGGCCATTACGGCCCGGATTCCTACAGCTCCATGCAACAGCAAAATTTTATCATGCTTTTCACTACCAACTTTGAATTTTATACCATGTAATCATTGATGGACTCGTAAAAAGTCCCAAATCCGGTTATCTCGTGTCGTAAGTCATTGAGTTAGCGTTACCTATTATGGTAATTTCGACTTTTTACGAGACCATCACCATTTAATTTTCAGAGAACAAACAAATATCGGTTCAGGGAAAAACGCATCAAAATTCCACTCAAGCATAAAAAGTGCTCAACGCCTTTCGGCATCAAAGATCGGTTCAGGGGAGCTGGCAGAGGAGGTAAGTCTTGGATACGTGGTGCTCAACGCCTTTCGGCATCAAAGATCGGTTCAGAATGCCACCAAGGAGCAGACAGTAGATATAGCCAAGTGCTCAACGCCTTTCGGCATCAAAGATCGGTTCAGCGTAACCCATGTCTCAAGAACGTTACCCATCATCTGTGCTCAACGCCTTTCGGCATCAAAGATCGGTTCAGCCCGCTTTACCCTGGCCGCGCCGGCTTTGCATCCAGAGCTGAAATTTCATGCACCTCCAGAGAGGTATATACATCTTGTCTGCCCATGTAACCATCCTGTTGAAGAATCAACGAAAACCTGTTGTTTTTTTAAACAAAAAACATTTTCAAGCATGTTATCATACACTTTTTCCCCTCTCACTGAGCTATAATATGCTGTTACCCACGAGCCTTGTCTGTTGCCCAATCAAAACCACAAGGCGCTTGATTTAAAAAATCTCGAATTTCGGCACCGGTTTTTTCCAGTCATTTTCTATTCGACTGTCATGGACTCTCTGCGCACAACCCTGACAAAGGCGAACAATCATAAGATCATCTTCATCGGTTAAAATATTTTCGATCTCCCACTGCAGTGATTCCATTTGTGTCCTGCTGAGATTCATGCGAAAAATTGAATACTGCAATCGGTTTCCACAGCCTTTCAGCTTTTTATAAGCCTTTCTCCATCGCTTTTGATCCCTGATATCATAACAGACAAGATACCAGTGTTTTTCAGCTCCCATCAACGCAACCTCAAGCCGGCAAAAAGACCGGATTCACCGGTCCATTCTTTTTCAAGCAGGCGGGTCTCCAACTCCATGGTTCTGGCATAGGACAGGGAATATTGTAATACCGGATGTTTCCATTTTTCCTGTTTTCGACTTTCATATACTTGAATCGCCTTGCGCCGCCCATCTTGATTCAACCAGACCTGTTTACCGGTAACCTCAAAATCATTTTTATTCCACTGACGACGATTAACCGACCCGATTAAAGGAAGATCCCACAAAATCAAACGGAAGAGATCCATCATATCCAACGCCAGGGGATACGCCGCTGAACGTGGCGTATGCATAAATCCAAAACAGGGATCAAGGCCGACCGACAGCAGAGCATTCATACAGTCACGATAGAGAAGCGCGTAGCCAAATGACAAAAGAGCATTGAACGGATCACGTGGAGGACGGCGATTTCGACCGGTAAAATGGAGAAACGCCCCCTTTTCAATCTTTAATAGTCCGGGCAGTAAACTGAAATAAATCTCTCCGGCTTTTCCTTCATATCCGCGGATTATATCAATCGTAGAGGGTGCTTGTTCCTGCTTAAGCCCATCGTTTATCCGGGACAGCTTTTTCAGTATCGACCGTAACCGTTCAATTCCAAGCTTAACCTCATCTGCCCGTTCTCCCCCGGAGCTACCCCTGGTGCTTCGCAAAATATAGCGGAGCTGGTTTTCAACTTTTGCCAGGACAAGACGACAGGAAAGCCTGCACCGCAGAAAATCATCCTGAAAAGCCTGAAACTGTCTGACACGACGCTGGACACCTCCCCCGCCCCGACTGAGAGCACCGACATAATAACCGCCGTAGGAGAGCCAGTGCACACCGATATTGTTGGCCGCACAAAAATGGATGCACTGGGTTGAGATCTGAACATTGCCGTGCAGAACAAGGGCTGAAATCAACTTGCCGGGGATCGGTTTCTTACTGCCGTCCGGCAGATAAACCACTAACTGGTCACCGTCTTTGCGAATGGAGGTTCCCTGTTCAACAAGATGGATGATTCTGCGATCTTCATCAATTGGAAACAGACGTTGCGGCTTTTCCTTAGCGTGTCCTGCAAAGCGTTCCTCTTCCGGCAGGCATGTCGGGGCAAGCGAGCAGGTACGACACAAATATTCCGGCACACTGACCGGTGGTCTTTCAAGGCTTTCCCGCAATTCCGCAGCTCTTGCAACTGCGGCACCAACTTCTTCCTCCGCCTCCACCGGATCTATTTTCAGGCGTATGGTTTTGCTGTCTGCGTGATATTTGATCCTGGCTTCGCTGACAGCTTCTCCGGTATGCTCTGAAAGCAGCAGAGTATAAGCCAGTATCTGTAGCCTGTCACTGGGCCAGGCCTCTTGTCCCTGTTTTGATTTGCCTTTTTTATGCTCAAAGGTAAATATTCGGGTTGATTTTTACTTGAAGAATATCCGGGACACAATTCATTTTGTTTGTTACAATAACAAACATGAATGCAGCATGTCAAAAACAAGCGCCTTTTTCTCCTCTTGAGAGTTCTGAGCACACCCATCTTT
>JAUWLT010000235.1 GCA_030613515.1 Desulfobulbaceae bacterium | reverse complement strand
CCCACCCCCCCCCCCCCCGCGCCCCCCCCCCCCCCCACCCACCAGACAGCGCCCGCCCCCGCCCAAGCCAAAGGCAGCAAGCAACTGCGTTCCCTCTGTTCGCAACTGACGAGATTCACCTGTATAGTCAAGCACATATCCTTTCGGAAGGATCTTTGCCGCTTCATCCTCCAAAAGCAGCAGGGCCTCATGCAGCGGCCGAACCGACACCCCGCTGATCGTCACTGCGTTGAGCTGCTGGAAACGGTTGATAGAGCGCGGCACAGTGCTGTTGCGAAGCGTAGCTACCGAACTTAAGGGAATCAGGGTACCTTCCGGCCCACTGACATGGATATTTCGTAACTGAGCCGGATTGAGCCGGTCCATGCGCCTAATCTGGGGGATAACTTTATAACTGCGACCGTCAATATCAAAACGATTCACATAATTACCACTCGATAGCGACCCGACATCTACGCCGACCTGCTGAAGATTCAACCCCAGGTCGGCCACCTTGTCGCGGTCAATGACAAACTCGGACTGGGGTTGATCAATTTTAACATCAATCATTGGTGGAAAGGCAAACATACCGCTATGCATAGCCTTGAGCTGGATCTGCCTGGCAAACTGCAGCAACTGCTCTTCGCCTGCAGTCGAGGCCAGGACAACCTCCACCGGAAAGCTTCCGCCTCCGGGCAGGGCCGGCGGCAGAACCGGGAACATCCGTATTCCCGGGATACCGTACAGTTTTCGCTGTACCTCGGGCAGGATCTCATGCACCGTACGGGTCCGCTGATCCCAGGGTTTAGTTACCAGACCACCGAAACCGGAAGTCGGAAAGGTGATCTGAAAGGTAAAATCAGCTTCAGGAACACCCAGGAACACCTGGTTGGCAGCGGCTGCATAGCGGCTGGTCTGATCAATGGTGGAATTTGCCGAGGCATCAAGAATTCCGAAAATCACACCCTGGTCTTCGGTGGGGGCCAGCTCCCGGGCCGACATCTGAAACATGGGAATGGTTAACAGACTCACTGCGAACCAAACCATGTACACCGCCGGCCGGGTATCCAGAGTAATGTCTAACCAGCGGCCGTAAAGGGTCCGGATTCGTTGAAATCCCCGGGCAATTCTACCGGCCAGTCCCTGCTTCTCAATGCCGGGTTTCAGGAGGTTTGCCGACATCATGGGAGACAGGGTCAGGGCCACAATACCGGAAATGGTGACTGCTCCGGCAAGGGTCAGGGCAAACTCTCGAAAAAGGGCTCCGGTTAGCCCTCCCTGCAGGCCGATGGGTACATAGACGGCAGCCAGGGTAATGGTCATGGCGATAATGGGCCCCACAAGCTCACGGGCACCGAGCAGGGCGGCATTAAACGGTGTTTCCCCAAGGCCGATATGCCGTTCCACGTTTTCGACAACAACAATTGCATCATCCACTACCAGCCCGACCGAAAGAACAATGGCCAGCAGGGTCAGCAGGTTAATGGTAAAACCGAAAACCTGCATCAGAAAAACAGTGCCGATAAGCGACAGGGGGATGGCAACAACAGGTATCAACACGGAACGCATTGAGCCTAAAAACAAGAAAATAACCACCACCACAATAATCAGGGTGTCGCCCAGCGTTTTCAGGACTTCGTGGATGGCATTATTGATATAGCTGGTGGCGTCGTAGGCTATTCTGCCCACCATACCGGAGGGCAGCCCCTTCTTGATGCTCTCCATCTCGGTGCGCACACGGCTGATTACATCAATTGCGTTTGCATTGGGCAGGGGCCAGATTCCCATGAACACTGCGGTCTTGCCGGAAAAACGAACCTCAGCATCATAATCTTCAGCTCCTAACACCACCTGGCCCACATCCTCAAGCCGGACAATGGCTCCTCCCTGCCTGCGCAGCACAAGGCGTTTGAACTCCTCGACAGTATGGAGGTTGGTATCAGCTGTCAGGTTGACCTGAATAAGCGCGCCCTTGGTTCGTCCCAGGGCAGCTAAATAATTATTGGACGCCAGTGCCCGGCGAACCTGCGCCGGACTGATATTCAAGGCCGCCATCCGGTCGGGATCAAGCCAGATACGCATGGCAAAAGTCCGACCGCCGAGAATATCGGCACGCTGAACCCCTTCCAGGGCGGAAAGACGCGGTTGCACGATCCGGACCAGGTAATCGGTTATTTCATTTTGCAGCAGGATGTCGGAGGTGAAACTAAGATAAGCAGAGGCAAACTTGGAATCCGCCGATTCAATATTAATAATCGGCACCTCGGCCTCGGGCGGAAGATCCCGCCTGACCTGATCAACCTTGGAGCTTATTTCGGCCAGGGCGCTGGTTGCATCATAATTGATCTTCAGACGTACGTTTATGGTCGATAATCCCAGAGAACTCTGGGACTGAATGTAATCAATGCCATCGGCAGCGGCAATGGCACGTTCCAGGGGAGTGGTAATGAAACCACGCACAAGATCAGCACTGGCGCCAATGTATACGGTACTGACGGTTACGGTGGAGTTCTCACTTCGGGGATACTGACGGACATTGAGTGAGCCTATGGCCTGCAGACCGGCAATGATGATGACTAGGCTAACCACCAGGGACAGGACCGGACGACGAATAAAAAGATCAGTAAATTGCATAAGCCCTGAACAGACTACTTGTTCTCAAGTTCCGGCTCGTGTTTAAACTCAGGGGACAAAGTGTTGTCCACGATGGCCTGCTGTCCGTTGCGAAACTTAAATACACCGGTGGTGACCACGGTTTCCCCTTCCTTTAAGCCGGTGGTGACTGTAACAAAATCCCCTCGTTTTGCGCCTGTCCTGACCACCTGTTGCCGAAGGACCAGCCCTGATTTACCACTCTTTTCATCTGTAACATTGTCCACCACAAACACCGAATCACCATATGGCGCATACAGTATTGATGTAGCCGGGATGACAAGAACACTGTCCTTTTCCGGCAGCACCACAGCCACTTTGACAAACATACCGGGCCGAAGTTTTTCAAGGGGATTAGCCACCGTTGCCTGGACCCGGATGTTACGTGTTTCGGGATCAACCCCGGGATTGATGGCGGTAATTGTGCCGTTTAGAACCTCCTCGGGCAGGACATCGGTTGTCAACTGCACTGCAAGCCCCTCCTTTAGACGGGACAGATCCTGCTGAGGTAGAGAAAAATCAACAAAAATCGGGTTCAGTGCCTGCAGGTCCACAATACCGTCTCCCTGGCTGAGTATCTGGCCCAGGTTCACCAACCGAATACCTAATCGACCGGAAAAGGGAGCACGAATCGTTTTTTTATCAATAACGGCACGGAGTTCATTTGATTTCGCAACCGCCTGTTTATATTCTGCTTCAGTAGTATCGAGTCCGGAACGGGACATGCTCTTTTTCGTGACCAGTTCCTGAGCTCGATCTCGATTGAGCTTGGCCAGGGCCACAGCCGTTTCAGCTGAACTGAGTTGGGCCTGCTCTGATGCGGCATCAAATCGCAGAAGCAAATCTCCCTTCTCGACGGCTGTACCCGGCTTAAAAGTAATCTCTACAACTTTTCCAGGAAGTTCCGCGGCCACGGTGACACCCTGGACAGCGGAAAGCGATCCTACTGCCGTCAGGCTGGACTGCCATGTTTCCACCTGTACCTTGGCGGTGGTGACAATTGCCGGAGGCGGGGTAATCTGTTTGCCGGCATCTATCATCTTCCGGATCTGCAAAAACTTGATTCCGGCAAGAGCACCTACTACCAGCAGCAGGCCAAGAAGAATAAGGATGATACGTTTAGCCATGGCAAGATAGACGATAAGTGAGGGAAGGTTATATAGATGAAAAAAGTACTACAAACAAGTACAGGTCGACCGCTTAAAAGTCAACGGCTTTCTCAGTGGCATGGGCGTAACCTGGACGATCGGCCGGAAACAACAGTGGTTGTTTAAGCATATTCCGACATCTTTTTTGATACAGCAGATTCTTACCGACAAAGCAGGAGATCC